>JACXUW010000103.1 GCA_014763705.1 Micrococcales bacterium
GATGCGGCTTATCTCGGGGGCCACCAAACCGGCAGCAGGCTATTTGTTCATCCGCTTAAGCGAGGTGCCGATGTCCGTCCTGCCGCTATCGACGATCCTCGCCGGACCGACCGCAGGGCGGCTGCCGCCTTTGCAGGTCGTGCTGGCTGCCCCGCGTGGCTTCTGTGCGGGGGTCGTGCGCGCCATCGATGCGGTGATCGATGCCATCGCCCATTACGGAGCACCCGTCTATGTGCGCCATGCCATCGTCCATAACCGCGCGGTCATCCGCGATCTCGAACGACGCGGCGCGATCTTCGTGGAGGAGCTTTCCGACATTCCCGAGGGCGAGGTTGCCATCCTGTCTGCCCATGGCGCGCCCCGGCGCGTCTGGCGCGAGGGGCGCGATCGGGCGCTGACACTGGTCGACGCGACCTGTCCCCTGGTCGCGAAGGTCCATCGTGAGGTCATCCGTCATCAGCGGGAAGGCCGCCACATCGTGTTGATTGGTCATGCCGACCATCCCGAGATCATCGGGACGCTCGGCCAGATCCCGCCTGGCGGCGCAACCGTGGTCTGCAGTCTTGCGCAGATAACGGATCTCCCCCAGTCCCCCGACCATCGCATGGCCTATGCCATTCAGACGACCTATTCGGTCGAGGATGCGAGCCTGCTGGTAGAGGCGCTGCGAGCGCGCTTCAGCGATCTGGCCGAACCGCGCAGCAACGATATTTGTTACGCCACCACGGCCCGACAGGCGGCCGTCCGGCACCTTGCGGGCACGGTCGACGCCATGTTGATCGTGGGAGAGGATTTCTCGTCCAATGCCTGCCGGCTCGCCGATACGGCGCGCGGCGCCGGATGCGCGTCGGTTCAACTCGTCGCGACCTGTGATGCGATCTGCTTTCAAAGTCTCGAAGGATGCGCCATCGTCGGCGTGTCCGCCGCCGCATCGACGCCAGCAAACAGCGTCGACCAGGTCCTTTCGGCCTTGGCCGGGAGGTTCAGGCTCTCGATCAGCGAGATGGATGCGGAGGCGGAGTCGATGACTTTCAAGCGGGTGGCCGTTGTATGACAATCGAGATGTTGACCGACCAGGACCTGCCGGCCGCGATGCGGCAGATATCGGATTCTGTCGACGCGGTGTTCGCCGACATATTGGCGACCCCGCCCGGCGCGAGCGCGCCGAGGCCGCCCTGGCCCGGCTGCGCGAGGACGCCGCGACCGAGGCCAACCTCGTCCCGGCCACCCTCGAGTGTGCCCGGGCCGGCCTGACGACGGGGGAGTGGGCCGGCGCCCTGCGCGAGGTCTTCGGAGAGTTCCGCGCCCCGACGGGGGTCAGTGGCTCGGTCGGCGTCGCGGCGGGCACCGCCGAGCTGGTCCGGGTCCGCGAGCTCGTCCGCTCGACCGGCGAGGAGCTCGGCGAGCGGCTGCGCGTCCTCGTCGGCAAGCCCGGCCTCGACGGGCACTCCAACGGTGCGGAGCAGGTGGCCGTCCGGGCCCGCGACGCCGGCTTCGAGGTCGTCTACCAGGGCATCCGGCTGACGCCCGAGCAGATCGTCGGGGCGGCCGTCGCCGAGGACGTCCACCTCGTCGGGCTCTCGATCCTCTCCGGGTCGCACATGGAGCTCGTCCCCGAGGTCCTCGACCGGCTGCGGGAGGCCGGTGCCTCCGATGTGCCGGTCGTGGTCGGCGGGATCATCCCGGAGGCGGACGCCGCCCGCCTCGTCGAGCTCGGGGTCGCGGCCGTCTTCACCCCGAAGGACTTCGGCCTGACCGACATCATGGCGCGCTTCGTCGACGTCATCCGGGCCGCGCGCGGCCTGTCGGCGGTCGCCGGGGAGCCGGTAGCCTCCGGGTCGTGACCGGCACGACGGGAGAGCGCCTCGCCCGCGGTCGCACGCACGCCGTCGCGACCTGGACGGTGCCGGTCGCCGCGGCGGGCCTGCCGGTCGCCGTCCTCACCGCGCCGTGGGGCGCCCTGGGCTGGGCGGCCTCGGGCGCCGCGCTCCTCGCCCTCGCCTTCGTCGCGGTGCTCGTCCGCCGACCGGTCCTCGCGGGCCTGGCCACCGGGGTGCTGCTCGGCGTCCTCGTCGTCGCGGTCGCCCTCGGGGCGGCCGTCCTCGGAGGCCTGCTGTGACCCGCCCGGGCGCGACGGCGGCCGGCGGACCCCGGCGACGCCCGTGGCACGGGCCGGCGAGCCTCGCGGCGTCGGTCGCGGGGTCTCTCGTCGGCGCCGTCGTCGTCCTCGGCGCGTTCCCGGTGTGGCCGGTCGTCGGGGCGACGGTCCTCGCCGGGCTCGTCCTGCTCGCCGTGCCCCGGCTGCGCCAGGTCGGCACCGGGCTGCTCGCCTCGAGCCTCCTGGTGCCGACGCTGGGGCTCCTGCTGCAGATGGTCGGCAGCGAGGTGAGCCTCAGCCCCTGAGGGCGTCGGTCAGGGCGTTGGTGAAGGCCGGGAGGTCGTCCGGGTTGCGGCTCGTGATGAGGTTGTCGTCGACGACCAACTCGCGGTCCTCCCACGTCGCGCCCGCGTTGCGCAGGTCGGTCTGCAGGCTCGGCCACGAGGTGAGCGTCCGGTCGCGGACGACGTCGGCCTCGGCGAGGGTCCACGGCGCGTGGCAGATGGCGGCCACCGGCTTGCCGGACTCGACGAAGGTGCGCACGAAGGCCACGGCGTCGGCGTCGGTGCGCAGGGCGTCCGGGTTGGCGACCCCGCCGGGGAGGACGAGCGCGTCGTAGTCGCCGACCTCGGCCTCGGCGACGGTGACGTCGACGGGAAAGGTGTCGGCCTTGTCGAGGTGGTTGAAGGCCTGGACCTCGCCGGACTCGGTGGAGACGAGCACGGGGCGGTGGCCGGCCTGCTCGACGGCCTTCCAGGGCTCGGTCAGCTCGACCTGCTCGATGCCCTCGGTGGCGACGAGGAAGGCGACGGTGCGGGCGGTGGTGTTCGTGTCGGTCATGAAGGCGCGCTACCCGCGGGTCGGTGCCGGCAAACGAGCGCCGGGGCTACGGTGGCCGCCATGGCGCTGCACTGTCCGGCCACGCTCGTCCTCGCCCGTCACGGGCAGGCCGCGTACGACGACCCCGACGTGCTGAGCGACGCCG
This sequence comes from Micrococcales bacterium, assembly GCA_014763705.1. Lineage (GTDB taxonomy): Bacteria > Actinomycetota > Actinomycetes > Actinomycetales > Dermatophilaceae > Phycicoccus. Next base: position 3,084 of record JACXUW010000103.1, read on the forward strand.
GGGGGTGGCTGACCCCGACCGGCCGGGACCAGGTGCGAGCCCTCGCCGAGGGGCTGCGCCCGGAGAGGGTCGCGGCGGTCCGGACGAGCCCGATGGCCCGCGCCGTGGAGTCGGGAGCACTGGCTGCGGAGGTCCTCGGGGTGGGATCGACCGTCGTCGACGGCCTCGAGGAGGTGCACGTCGGCGACACCGCGGGTCGTCCCGAGGGCGACCCCGCGTTCCAGGACGTGTTCGACGCCTGGCTCGGCGGTGACCTCGACCGGCGGGTGCCGGGTGCCGAGAGCGGGCACGAGGTCGTGGCGCGGGTCCGCGAGGCGCTGCTCGGCATCGCCGACGAGTTCCGGGGCGAGCAGGTGCTCGTCGTCACCCACGGCGGGGTGATGGCGTTCGCCGTGCCCCGGCTCTGCGACAACCTGCGCGACGACCACGTGCTCGGCCACGGGTTCGTCCCGAACGCCGTCCCCCTGCGGCTCACCGTCGGCGACGACGGCTGGACGGCCGGGGCGTGGCCCGCCTGAGAGGACGCGCGCCGCTCAGAAGAGGCGGTGCTCGGTGTCGTCGATGCCCCGCAACGCGTCGTAGTCGAGGACGACGCACCGGATGCCGCGGTCCTCGGCGAGGGTGCGCGCCTGCGGCTTGATGACCTGCGCCGCGAAGATGCCGGTCACCGGGGCGAGGTGCGGGTCGCGGTTCATCAGCTCGAGGTAGCGGGTCAGCTGCTCGACGCCGTCGATCTCACCGCGCCGCTTGATCTCGACGGCGACGTGGCCGCCGGCGGCGTCCCGGCAGAGGATGTCGACCGGCCCGATCGCGGTCATGTACTCACGGCGGGAGAGCGTGTACCCGTCGCCGAGGGTCGTGATGTGCTCGGCGAGCAGGCGCTGGAGGTGGGCCTCGACGCCGTCCTTGACCAGCCCGGGGTCGACCCCGAGGTCGTGCGAGCTGTCGCTGTGCACCTCGTGCAGCCGCACCCGCAGCCGGTCCTCGGACTTGGCGTGCTGGACGACCCACACGGCGCTCACGCCGTCGGCGGCCTCGGTCTCGTCCGGCGCGACCTCGGCCATCGCGCACGGCGGTGACATCCAGTTGAGCGGCTTGTACGAGCCGCCGTCCGAGTGCACGAGGACGGAGCCGTCGGCCTTGACGAGGAGCAGCCGGGTGGCCAGGGGCAGGTGGGCGCTCAGCCGTCCCTCGTAGTCGACCGAGCACGTCGCGATGACCATCCGCACGAGCGTGAACCCTACCGGCCGCGACCCGGGGCCCCGGTGCGGGGAGATGCTTAGTACGCTTGAACTAATGAACTCCCACGACAGCTCCCGGTACAAGTGGGTCGCCCTCTCGAACACGACCCTCGGCGTCCTCATCGCGACGATCAACAGCTCGATCCTGCTCATCGCCCTGCCCGACATCTTCCGCGGCCTCGGCATCGACCCCCTGGCGCCCGGGAACAGCAGCTACCTGCTCTGGCTGATCATGGGCTACCTCGTCGTCACGGCGGTCCTCGTCGTCAGCTTCGGACGGCTCGGCGACATGTACGGCCGGGTGCGGATGTACAACGCCGGCTTCGCCATCTTCACCGTCTTCTCGGTGCTGCTCTCGGTCACCTGGCTGAGCGGCACCTCGGGGGCGCTCTGGCTCATCGTCATGCGCATCCTCCAGGGGGTCGGTGGGGCCCTCCTCATGGCGAACTCGAACGCGATCATCACCGACGCCTTCCCGAGCGACCAGCGCGGCCTCGCCCTCGGCCTCAACATGGTCTCCGGCATCGCCGGGTCCTTCCTCGGCCTCGTCATCGGCGGCGTCCTGGCACCCCTGCAGTGGCGCCTCGTCTTCCTCGTCTCGGTCCCGGTCTCCCTCTTCGGCACCGTGTGGGCCTACCGCAAGCTGCGCGACACCGGGCTGCGGCGCCCCGGCGGCATCGACTGGTGGGGCAACGTGACCTTCGGGGTCGGCCTCGTCGCCCTGCTCGCGGGCATCACCTACGGCATCCAGCCCTACGGCAGCCACCTCATGGGCTGGACCAACCCCGCCGTGCTCGCCGCCCTCGGCGCCGGGGTCGTCCTGCTCGGCGTCTTCACCTGGGTCGAGACCCGGGTCGAGCACCCGATGTTCCACATCGACCTCTTCCGGATCCGCGCCTTCGCGGCGGGAAACGTGGCCAGCCTGCTCTCCGGCCTCGGCCGTGGCGGCCTGATGTTCATCCTCATCATCTGGCTCCAGGGCATCTGGCTGCCCGAGCGCGGCTACTCCTTCGAGTCCACGCCGCTGTGGGCCGGCATCTTCATGCTGCCCCTCACCGTCGGATTCCTCGTCGCCGGGCCGGTGTCCGGCTGGCTGTCCGACCGCTACGGCGCCCGGCCGTTCGCGACCGGGGGGATGGTCATCGCCGCCCTCAGCTTCGGCTGGCTGCTCCTGCTGCCCGTGCAGTTCGGCTACGCGTCGTTCGCCGGGGCGATCTTCCTCAACGGCTTCGGGATGGGCCTGTTCGCCTCGCCGAACCGGGCGGGGATCATGAACGCGCTGCCGTCGATCCGGCGCGGGGTCGGCGCCGGGATGAGCACGACCTTCCAGAACACGGCGATGGTGCTGTCGATCGGCATCTTCTTCTCGCTCATGGTGCTCGGGCTCGCCGGCTCGCTCCCGGCGGCGATGACGAGCGGGCTCGAGGCGCACGGGGTCAGCGCCGCGCAGGCCCACCAGGTGGCCGCGCTCCCGCCGGTCGCGGTGCTCTTCGCCTCGCTGCTCGGCTACAACCCGATGGGGTCCCTCCTCGGCCCGCGGACGCTGGACCGGCTGCCGCCCGCCGACGCGCAGTACGTCACCGGCCACGCCTTCTTCCCGCAGCTGGTCTCCGGGCCGTTCCACGCCGGGCTGACCGTCGCCTTCGCCTTCGCCATCGCAGCGTGCCTCGTCGCCGCCGCCGCGTCGTGGCTGCGCGGCGGACGGTACGTCCACGTCGACGAGCCGGAGCCGGCCGAGGCGCCGGCCGGAGCGCGACCCGCGGAGGTGGCCACGTGAGCGACGACGTCGCGGGCCTCGCCGGCCGGCTGCGCACCGAGGTCAACCGGGTCGCGTACAACCTGCGCACCCCGGCGACCCGGCTCGGCATCACCCCGACCCGGCTGTCGGCGCTCGCCGCCCTCGAGAAGCACCCGGACGGCCTGCGCTCCGGCGACCTCGCGGCCCGGATGGGCGTCTCGGCGGCGAGCATGACCCGGCTCGTCGACATCATGCTCGAGGCCGGCTGGGTCGAGCGCGAGCGGGACCCCGAGGACCACCGGGCGTGGCTGCTCCGGCTGGCGGCGGGGGGCGCCGAGGCGCTCGCCGGCTTCCGGCGCGAGAGCACCGGCCAGTTCGCCGAGGACCTCGCGGCGCTCAGCGCGGACCAGCGCGCGGTGCTCGAGGCGGCCGTGCCGGTGCTGCGCGAGCTCGCCGACCGGGCCCTCGTCCCCGCCCCCTGACCTGCGACGGGCCCGGCGGACGGCTTGTGGTCGTGAGGTCCGCGGCGCACACTGGACCTCGAGGTGAGGCCGATGAGGGCAGCCCTGGTGCCGCTGTTCTTCGTCGCGCTGCCCGGGACCCTGTTCATCCTCGTCGCCGTGGGTCTGCGCTGGTTCGCCGGCGGCCCCACGCCGCGCCCGGTCTCGGCGCTGGCCCGGCTGCTGCGCCGGTTCGGCGGGCGGTTCTCCGGCGTCGTCGACGGCCTCGAGCGGGTCGGCGTGGTCCGGCGCCGTCGCCCCGAGCCGGTGCCGCCGGTCCTCCTCGTCCTCGAGCTGCGCCGGCTCGCCGCCGAGGTGCAACGCATCGAGGTCAGCGTCCAGCCGCACCGGGCGGCGCGGCTGGCCGCCGCCCTCGCGGCCTACGACCACGTGCTCGTCCAGCTGTGCGGGCACGCCGAGGTGCCGACCCCCATCGGTCTGCTGCCGCTCGACCCTCGCGACCGGCTCGGGCTCGAGACCGAGCTGGTCGCCTCCGGCGTCGACTGGTGACGGGGTAAGCAGCGTCACGCCCCGGCGGCCTCGTGGCCCCGGAGGGGCTCTGGAAGGATCGCGGCCATGACGCGAGAGTTCACCAGCGTGGGTGTGATCGGCCTCGGGACCATGGGCGCGGGCATCGTGGAGGTGTTCGCCCGCAACGGCATCGACGTCGTCGCGGTGGACGCCGACGAGTCCGGCGTGGCCCACGGCAAGGAGGTCCTCGCCGGCAGCACCGGGCGGGCGCTGCGGCGCGAGAAGATGACGCAGGCGGAGCACGACGCGCTGCACGCGCGGGTCCGCTTCACGACCGACCTCGCCGACCTCGCCGGCTGCCAGCTGGTCGTCGAGGCGGTGCCCGAGCACCTCGACCTCAAGAAGCAGATCTTCGCGCGGCTCGACGAGATCGTCGGCCCCGAGGCCGTGCTCGCGACGAACACCTCGTCGCTGCCGGTCACCGAGATCGCCGTCGCGACCCGCGACCCCAAGCGGGTCGTCGGGATGCACTTCTTCAACCCGGCGCCGGTCCTGCAGTTCGTCGAGGTCATCCGCACCGTCATCACCGCCGACGACGTCTTCGAGGACGTCAAGGCGCTCGCCGAGCGGCTCGGCAAGAAGCCGGTCGTCGTCGGCGACAAGGCCGGCTTCATCGCCAACGCGCTCCTCTTCGGCTACCTCAACCACGCGGTCTCGATGTACGAGTCGAAGTACGCGACCCGCGAGGACCTCGACGCCGCCATGCGCTTCGGCTGCGGCTACCCGATGGGCCCGCTGCAGCTGCTCGACCTCATCGGCCTCGACACCGCCTACGAGATCCTCGACACGATGTACAAGCAGGGCCGCGACCGCCTCCACGCGCCGAGCCCGATCATCAAGCAGATGGTCAGCGCCGGTCTCCTGGGCCGGAAGTCGGGCCGCGGCTTCTACACGTACGCCGAGCCGGGCTCACCCGAGGTCGTCCCCGACGCGTGGACGCCGTCCGGCACCCTGCCGACCGGGGTGGCCCTGCGTGAGGTCGCCAGCGTCGGCGTGGTCGGCAGCGGGACGATGGCGACGGGCATCATCGAGGTGTTCGCGAGGGCCGGCCACCCCGTGACCTTCGTCGCCCGCAGCGACGAGAAGGTCGCGGCGGTGCTCACGGCGCTGGGCGTCGTCTTCCAGGGTGCCGTAGACGTTGTCGCGCAGAATGCGCCCGCTTTCGTTGCGAGCGGCCTGGTGTTGGTCCTGCTCCTCGTCCTCATGCGGGTGGTGGGCGCGGAACGTAGCCACCTCGATGATCTCGCGGCCAAAGTGCACGTGGACGAGTTTGAAGCGGCGGCCGATTACCCGCGCGTTGCGAAATTCGGCGCGCACCTGCTCCGGCGTGGCGCTGGTGGCGACGTCGTAATCCTTGGGGTCGATATCCAGCAGCAGGTCGCGCACGCAACCACCGACCAGGTAGGCCTGGTAGCCGGCTCGCTGCAGACGCTCGACCACGCTGATGGCGTGCCGACTGATCTCGTTGCGCTTGAGTGGATGTTGGCTACTGCTCAGCACTTCGGGCGTGCTGCGTGGGCGTGGAGCACGGCGCAGAGGTGAGCGGAAAGACTTGAACAGCTTTTTCAGCATGGGGGAGGCACTGTTGGCGAGATAGCGGAACGGCACGCGAATGCCGGCAAACGTGCGCGGATTCTAGCACCGGGTAGCAAGCGATGGTGAACGAAGGAGGCGGGGGTGTCAAAACTGTGAGGCGATAGCACAGAGGGGAGCCGAAGCTCCCCTCTGGAAAGATTGTCGCGTGCTGTTGTTATTGTTCGCAGGCGTTTGTTTTTGTTTTCGCCTGTTCCCAGGGATCAGTATCGCTGGGAAGAACGCTCCGATAAGGAGTCAATAGCAAACGGATTTCTTTGGTCGCTGAGTTGCCTGTCGGCCGGTACGGGTACTGCTTTCATGCAGTTCTTGTTCTTCTCGGTCCGGTCAGCTGGCCAGTGGCCTTGGCAAGTCCTCTCCAAAAGAATCAGTTAGCTGCGCCTCCGCGTTGTTGTCGTTGTTTTGCTGGAGCCGTTACGTCTTGTTCTTATTGTGGGGTCGCTTGTTATTGTTGTTGTGCCATGTAGCAAGCAGGTGGCGTGCCAGTTTTGGAAAATCTTTATATTTCAGGTGCTTGCGTAATCCGAGGAGGTACAAGGCAATAAAAAACCGGGTTCTTCGTTACCGATGAACCCGGTTCCCTGTTACTCGTCGCTGCGACGGTAACACCTGCCTAGCCGGTAGCGCCCGACTTGCGTCGCGGTATCCCCAGGCGCTGGCGGCGCTCCCAGAGGCATTTGCGGCTGATGCCGAGCTTGCGGGCCAGCTCGGTTTCGGTCATGTGGTCCTGG
>JACXUW010000564.1 GCA_014763705.1 Micrococcales bacterium
GACCGGGACGGGTGCCGGGGCCGGGCGGGCGGCCCGCTGCTGGCCGGTCATCCCGGTGGCGCGGGGGCGCGAGGCCTTGCTCGGGCGGAGCCGGAAGACGCCGGTCTCGAGGTCGTCGTGCTCCTCGAAGACGATGTCGATGGGGCCGGCCGGCTGGTAGTGCTGGCCGTCGCAGTGCTCCTCCGCGGCGGCGACGAGGTCGTCCTCGACGCTGCGCAGGTCGGGCTGGAGACGGTCGAAGTCGCTGGGGCTCAGCTCGATGACGAAGACGTTCGGCACGATGGCCCGGCCGGAGGAGGTGACCGCGCGGTCGTCCATCGCGCGCCGGATGTTGCTCGCGATCTCGACGGGGTGCACGGCGGAGCGCAGGTGCCGGGCGAAGGTGCCCTGGACGGCGCGTTCGATCCCCGCCTCGAGGCGGTCGAGCAGACCCACGGTGCACCTCCTGGTCAGGTCTCGGGCCGGCAGACGTCGGTCCAGCGTATCCGCCGCGGCTGCATGCACCCTGAAGGGCGTGCGGGGGCGTCGTGCCGAGTCGGTGTGCGTACCGTGGAGGGATGGTGGAGTCGGTCCAGGTGCTCCGGCCGCGCGAGGTGCCGCTCGGTGGCCCGCGGGCGATGACCGTGCGGCGCACGCTGCCCTCGCGCGAGCGGTCCTTCGTCGGGGCCTGGTGCTTCGCCGACCACTACGGCCCGGACGACGTCTCGGTCAGCGGGGGGATGGACGTCGCGCCGCACCCGCACTGCGGCCTGGCCACCGTGTCGTGGCTGTTCAGCGGGGAGGTCGAGCACCGCGACTCGCTGGGCACCGTGGCCGCGGTGCGTCCCGGCGAGGTCAACCTCATGACCGCCGGGCGGGGCATCTCGCACTCCGAGGTCTCGACCGGCTCGACGACGGTGCTCCACGGGGCGCAGCTGTGGGTCGTCCTGCCGTCGGGGTCGGCGGGGGTCGAGCCGAGGTTCGAGCACCACGTCCCTACGGCTCTGTCGCCGGCGCCCGGGGTGGAGGCGCGGGTGTTCGTCGGGTCGCTGTGGGGGTCGACGTCGCCGGTGCGCGTGGAGACGGCGCTGCTCGGGGCGGAGGTCGTGCTGGCGCCCGGCGCATTCGTCGAGGTGCCGGCGCCCGAGGGGTTCGAGCTGGGCGTGCTCGTCGACACGGGCGAGGTGACGGTCGAGGGGGTGGCCGTGTCGTCGGCGTCGCTGGCCGTGCTGGAGCCCCGCTCGGGTGCTGACGGTGGCGTGGCGCTCGCGGCCGGTGCGTCGGGGGCTCGGGTGCTGCTGCTCGGCGGCGAGCCGTTCCGCGAGGAGGTCGTCATGTGGTGGAACTTCGTCGGGCGCTCCCACGACGAGGTGGCCGCCGCCCGCGAGGAGTGGGAGTCGGGTGCGGCCGGTGGGTCGGCGGGCGCGTTCGGCCGGGTCGAGGGCTACGAGGGTGCCGTGGCGCGCATCCCGGCCCCGGCGCTGCCCGGCGTCCGGCTCAGGCCTCGGAGCAACCGGACGGGTGCTCCGGATCATCGACCGTCCGTGGAGGCCCCGCCGCTGTCCTGACGCCGGGAGTCGAGCCGGGCCTCGAAGCCTCTCCGGGTCGCGCCGGGGGACCGCTTTGGCCGATCGGGGAGTCATCGGGCACACTGGGACGGCTCATCGAGCACCACGCGCAAGTGGCGGAACGGCAGACGCGCTGTCTTCAGGTGGCAGTGTCCTTACGGGCGTGGGGGTTCAAATCCCCCCGTCCGCACCATAAAAAATTTCAAAATCAACAAAAATCTAGCAGTAGTTCTTGACTCATTTTACGCTTTTGACAACA
>JACXUW010000104.1 GCA_014763705.1 Micrococcales bacterium
GCCAGATCGACGAGTCCATCGAACTGGCGCGCGACAGCGGCTGGGGCAAGCGTGTGGCCCAGCAGAAGAAGACCCTGGCCGCCGTCGTCGAGCGCCGCCCCGGGACGAGCACGTCCGAACGGAGACCCGTGACCACTGCCGTGTCCGACGCGCCCACGCCGACCCCGGAGCCGACCGTCCGGACCGCCCTGCGGTCCCCGCGGATGCTGCGCACCGAGGTCCTGGCCGGGCTCGTCGTCGCCCTCGCCCTCATCCCCGAGGCCATCTCGTTCTCGATCATCGCCGGGGTCGACCCCCGCGTCGGCCTGTTCGCCTCGTTCACCATGGCCGTGTCCATCGCGGTCCTCGGCGGACGCCCGGCGATGGTCTCCGCCGCGACCGGGGCCATCGCCCTGGTCATCGCGCCGGTGGTCCGTGAGCACGGGATGGACTACCTCATCGCCACCGTGATCCTGGGCGGCCTGCTGCAGGTCGTCCTCGGCCTGGCCGGCGTGGCCCGCCTCATGCGGTTCATCCCCCGCTCGGTGATGGTCGGCTTCGTCAACGCCCTGGCCATCCTCATCTTCCTCGCCCAGGTGCCGCACCTCGTCGACGTCCCCCTGGCCGTCTACCCGATGGTGGCCGTCGGCATCGCCGTCATCGTCGCCCTCCCGCGGGTCACCCGGGTCGTGCCGGCGCCCCTGGTCGCGATCGTCGCGCTCACCGGGTTCGCCGTCCTGGCCGCGCTGGACGTGCCGACCGTCGGTGACGAGGGCGCCCTGCCCCACAGCCTGCCGTCGTTCGTCGTCCCGCACGTGCCGCTGACCACCGACACCCTCCTCGTCATCGGCCCCTACGCCCTGGCCATGGCGCTGGTCGGCCTCCTCGAGTCGCTGCTCACCGCGAAGCTGGTCGACGACATCACCGACACGCACTCCCACAAGACCCGCGAGGCCTGGGGACAGGGCGCCTCCAACGTCATCACCGGCCTGTTCGGTGGGATGGGCGGCTGCGCCATGATCGGCCAGACGATGATCAACGTGAAGGCCTCCGGGGCGCGGACCCGCATCTCGACCTTCTTGGCCGGCGTCTTCCTCCTCGTGCTCGTCGTCGGGCTCGGCGACGTCGTCGCGATCATCCCGATGGCCGCGCTCGTCGCCGTCATGGTCATGGTCTCCGTCGGCACCTTCGACTGGCACAGCATCCGGCCGGCCACCCTGCGCCGGATGCCGAGGTCCGAGACGCTCGTCATGGTCGCGACCGTCGTCGTGGTGGTCGCCACGCACAACCTCGCCATCGGCGTCGCCGTCGGCGTTCTCGTCGCGATGGTCATGTTCGCCCGCCGGGTCGCCCACTTCACGCGCACCCACCGCGAGCTCGTCGAGGCCACCGACGGCTCGGTCACCGCCCGCTACACCGTCACCGGTGAGCTCTTCTTCGCCTCCAGCAACGACCTGTACACCCAGTTCGACTACGCCGGTGACCCCGAGCGGGTGGTCATCGACCTGACCCACTCCCACATCTGGGACGCCTCCACCGTCGCCTCGCTGGACGCCATCACGACGAAGTACGAGCGCAAGGGCAAGACCGTCGAGATCGTCGGTCTCAACGACTCCAGCGCCGAGCGTCACGACCGCCTCAGCGGTTCCCTGACGACGCACTAGCCGGGGGTCGGCCGGTCGGAGACGGTCAGCCGGCGCCCAGGGCGGCGGCGAAGGCGTCCGGGTCGGCGACGGTGAAGGTCGCTCCCGGATGCCGGATGCGGCCGGTCGGGTCGATGGCCGGCACGGGGTCGTGGAAGGCGACGCACACTCCGCGGTCGCCGTTCGTCGCGAAGGTGACGCCCCGGTCGGTGAAGGACAGGTGCGGCGGGCCGGCGGTCTTGACGAAGGCGTAGCCGCCGGTCTGCTCCACGTGGGCCACGTTGTCCAGCGAGGTCTCCAGCCGCCACCACCCGAAGCGCGACCGCAGCACGCCGTCGCCCACCTCCACCCAGGCCGTCGCGGGCAGCACCCCGAAGGGCAGGCCGGCGATGCGGTAGCGGGGGTCGAACGCGAAGGCGAAGCGCTGCATGGTCATCCCCCGACGCTACGGGGGCCCCGGCCACCGTGGGCCGGCACGAGCGGTTCGTCGAGGCGCGCGACGGAGTCCCAGTGCCGGGCGCCGACGAACGACACCTCCCCCAGCTCCGGACCCACCACCGCCAACGCCTCGGCCACCTGCTCCCCCGTGAGCCGGCCGCCCAGCGTCACGTGCGGCACCCAGCGCCCGGGCTCCACGAGCGCGGACGAGAGCGGCCCGACCGCCGCCGCGACGCCCGCCTGCAGCGCGAGCAGCTCCCGGGTGACGACGACGAGCCGGGCCAGCACGAACGGGCCGCGACCGAGGACGACCGGGGCGCCGAGCCACCCGGCCACCGGCAGCGCCGAGACCGGGTCGGCGAGCGCGTCGGCCCCCGGCCATCCCTCGCTCGTCGTCAGGGTCACGTGCGGCCGGTTGGAGGCCCCGCGGTGGTCGGCCCGGCTCGGCAGCCCGGCCCCGGCGAGGCGCGCCCACTCCGCCCGCACGCCCGCGTCGGCGGCTGGGTCGAGGAGCAGCTCGACGTGGTGCACCCCGCCATCCTCACCCTCCTCGGGCCGGTCGCACGGGCCGGGATGTCGGTCGCGGCCCCTAGCGTCGAGCCATGGACCTCACCGGATGCCTCGCCGTCGTCACCGGTGCGGGCGCAGGGCTCGGCGAGGTGGTCGCCCGGGCCGCCGCCGCGCGCGGGTGCCGGGTGCTCGTCGCCGACCGGGACGGCGAGGCCGCCGAGCGCGTGGCCGCCGGCCTGCGCACGACCGGCGGCCGGGCCCGCGGCGTCGCCTGCGACGTGCTGCTCGACGACGACCTCGAACGGCTGGCCGCCGAGGCGGACGCCGAGGGCGGCGCTGCGCTGCTCGTCAACAACGCCGGCGGCTGGGGCGACGCCCCGGCGCAGTACCCCGACGCCGACCCCGACGAGTGGTCGGCCGTGCTCGCGCTCAACCTGCGGACCCCGATGCTCCTCCTCCAGCGCTGCCTGCCCGGCCTGCGCCGCCACGGGGGTGCGGTGGTCAACGTCGCCTCGAGCGGAGCCCTCGGGCGCGCCCCGTACGGAAGCCCGCCGTACGGGGCCGCCAAGGCGGGGCTCATCCGCCTCACGACCTCCCTCGGCGGGCCGGCCACCGGCGGGGTCCGGGTCACCTGCGTCGTCCCCGGCTGGGTCGGGCTGCCACGGGCCCTCGAGGAGTGGGACGCCCTCACCGTCGCGGAGCGGTCCGGCCGGCCCGCCCTCGTCCCTTCGGAGCACGTCGCGGCCACCGTCCTCGACCTCGCCGCGGACGACGCCCCCGGCGGCACCGTCGTCGAGCTCCTCGACGGCACCGGTCGTACCGTCCTCGCCCCCGATCCGGCCTGACACCGGCCGCGGATCCCGCGGCGCGACCTTGCCAACGGACCCGGGATCCGGCTGTCAACCATTGCCGGGGGTGTCGATGGACACGGTCACTAGGTTCCCGGTATCACAACACCTGTGAGCGGCGTCACCGACGCGGCCCCGGCGAAAGAGGTCACCCGCATGTCCCTCGGTCTCGGATGGAAGCTCAAGGGCGACGGCGCGTCGCTCGCTCCCGGTGAGGTCGTCGCCCCCGACGAACGCCTCTCGTGGGGTCGCACGGTCGGGCTCGGCGCCCAGCACGTCGTCGCGATGTTCGGCGCGACGTTCGTCTTCCCTCTGGTCATGGGCCTCAACGCCCAGCTGGCCATCATGATGAGCGGCATCGCGACGATCGCGTTCCTCCTCATCGTCTCCGGCAAGGTCCCCAGCTACCTCGGCACCTCCGCCTCGTTCGTCGGTGGGGTCGCGGCGATCCGCGCCCAGGGCGGCGACTCCGCCGAGGTCACCGGCGCCATCCTCGTCGCGGGCCTCGTCCTCGCCGGCGTCGGCGTCGCCATCCACTTCCTCGGTTCGCGCGTCCTCCACGAGGTGCTGCCCCCGGTCGTCACCGGTGCGGTCGTCATGCTCATCGGGTTCAACCTCGCCCCGGTCGTCGCCGGCATCTACTGGCCGCAGGACCAGTGGGTCGCCATCCTCACGATGCTCTTCACCATCGTGGTCGCCGTCGCGTTCAAGGGCTTCATCGGCCGCATCGCCGTCTTCCTCGCGCTGATCTTCGGCACCCTCCTCTCCTGGGCCCTCGACGAGACCGTCGGCAAGATCACCTCCGTCCTCGGCGGCGCCACCGAGGCCACGACCCACCTGCGCTGGGACACCTCCGGCATCGGCAACGCGGCGTGGTTCGGCCTGCCCCCGTCGACGACGACCGGCGCCGACGGCAAGGAGATCGTCGGCATCCACGCCCCGAGCTTCTCGGTGGCCGCGATCCTCCTCGTCCTGCCCGCCGTCATCGCCCTCATCGCCGAGAACACCGGCCACGTCAAGGCGGTCGCCGAGATGACCGGCCACAACCTCGACCCGGTCATGGGCCGCGCCATCGCCGCCGACGGCATCGGCACCGTCCTCGCCACCTCGGTCGGCGGCTCCCCCACGACCACCTACGCCGAGAACATCGGCGTCATGGCGGCCACCCGCGTGTACTCCACGGCCGCCTACTGGGTCGCCGCCGTCGTCGCCATCATCTTCGGGCTCTCGCCGAAGTTCGGGGCGCTCGTCGCCTCCGTGCCGGGCGGGGTCCTCGGCGGCATCACCGTGGTCCTCTACGGCATGATCGGCCTGCTCGGCGCGAAGATCTGGAAGGAGAACGGGGTCGACTTCGGCAACCCGATCAACCTCGTCCCGGTCGCCGCCGGCATCATCATCGGCATCGGCAACGTCGAGCTGAAGATCACCGACAACTTCTCGCTCGGTGGCATCGCGCTCGGCACCATCGTGACGATCGCCGGCTGGCACCTTGCCCGTGCCATCGCCCCCGGCGAGCTGCGCGCCGGCACCGAGGGGACGATGGTCTCGGTCGGCGACCACGTCTACGGCGACAGCGACGGTGTCGACGACCTCTACCAGGAGGGCTACCCGGGCGAGCGCGGTGCGCGCGAGCCGGGGCGCGACGCCCGCCCCTGAGCCACCGCGTGCGCCCCGCCCGGCCGCGACCCCGGGCGGGGCGCACGCATTTTCCCGACCGACGCACGGCCCGCACCTACCGTGGGCCCGTCCCGAGAGGCAGGATCGAACAGGTGAAGCCCGCCCCCTTCGTCCACCACGCCCCACGCTCCGTCGAGGAGGCGGTGGCCGCCCTCGCCGAGGTCGGGCACGACGGCAAGGTCCTCGCCGGCGGGCAGAGCCTCATCCCGCTGCTCTCGATGCGGCTCGCCTCGCCCGGGCACCTCGTCGACATCGCCGGCGTGGCGGGGCTCGACACGGTCGAGGTCGCCGACCGGCACGTCCGGGTCGGGGCGATGGTGCGGCACGCCGGGCTCGAGCGGCACACCGGGGCGGCCGCCGCGCTCCCCCTGCTCCGCCTCGCCCTGCACCACGTCGCCCACCCGGCGATCCGCACCCGGGGCACGACCGTGGGGTCCATCGCCCACGCCGACCCCTCCGGCGAGATGCCGGCCATCGCCGTGCTCACCGACGCCGTCGTGGAGGCCGTCGGCCCGGGCGGAGCACGGGAGGTCGCGGCCGCGGACTTCTTCGTCGGCCCGCTGGAGACCACCCTCGCCCCCGACGAGCTCGTCGTCGCCGTGCGCTTCGGCCGGTTCACCGCCACGACCCGCACGGGCTTCGCCGAGTCGGCCCGCCGCTCCGGCGACTACGCCCTCGCCGGCGTCGCCCTCGCCGTCGACGCCGACGGCGACCAGATCACCTCCGCCCGGGCCTCGTTCGTGTCCGTCACCCCCGTCCCCGACGTCCTCGACCTCGGCCCGGCCCTCGCCGGGCGTTCCCTCCACGACCTCCCCCTCGACGCCGTCGCCGAGCTCGTGCTCGCCCACGTCGACCCCGAGTCCGACATCCACGCCCCCGCCGAGTACCGGCGGATGCTCGCCGCCGAGCTCACCCGGCGGGCCCTGACCACCCTGGCGCACGACACGACGGAAGGAGCGGCATGAGCGAGGCCGCGGCCGAGCAGCTGTTGGAGATCACCCTGCGGGTCAACGGGGTCCGCCGGAGCGCGCGGGTGCCGGCCCGCCGGCTGCTCTCGGACGCCCTGCGCCACGACCTCGGGCTCACCGGCACGCACGTCGGCTGCGAGCACGGGGTCTGCGGGGCGTGCACCGTGCTCCTCGACGGCGAGCCGGCCCGTGCCTGCCTCGTCCTCGCCGTCACCGCGCAGGCCCACGAGATCACGACGGTCGAGGGCATCGGCTCGGACCCGGCGAACCTCAGCCCGGTGCAACAGGCCTTCGCCGAGTCGCACGCCCTCCAGTGCGGCTTCTGCACACCGGGGTTCATCACGACGATCAGCGCCTTCCTCGTCGAGAACCCGCACCCCACGCCCGAGGAGGCGCGCGAGGCGATCTCCGGCAACCTCTGCCGCTGCACCGGGTACCAGAACATCGTCAAGGCCGTCGTCCGCGCCTCCGAGATCGTCGCCGAGCGCGCGGAGGCGGGCCGATGAGCACCCGCCAGGTCGGCGAGAAGGTCCAGCGCCGCGAGGACCCCCGCCTGCTCACCGGCAACGGCCGCTACGTCGACGACCTTGGGCGCGGCGCGCTCCAGGCGGCCTTCGTCCGCAGCCCGCACGCCCACGCCCGGATCACCGACATCGACATCGCCGACGCCTGGGAGCTCGACGGCGTCGAGGCGGTCTACACCTGGGAGGACCTCGAGGGCCGGGTCGGCGAACCGCTGCCCGTCCTCATCCCGCACCCGGCGATGACCCACCCGCGCACCGGGTACTGCCTCGCGAAGGACGAGGTCAACCACGTCGGCGAGGCGGTCGTCATGGTCGTCGCCCGCGACCGGTACGTCGCCGAGGACGCCTGTGGCCGCATCCGGGTCTCCTACGAGACGCTGCCTCCGGTCGTCGGGCTCGAGAACGCCCGCGCCGCAGCCCGTCTCGTGCACGACGACGTCCCCGGCAACGTCTCGGCCAACCTGCGCCAGGAGGTCGGCGACGTCGACACCGCGATGGCCGCGGCCCCGAACCGGCTCACCCTCGAGCTCGAGATCGAGCGCAGCGCCTGCATGCCGATGGAGGGCAAGGGCGTCTACGCCCGGTGGGACGCCGACGACGAGTCGCTGCGCCTCCACTCCTCGACGCAGACCAGCACCGGGGTGCGGGCCGCCGTCGCGGCCAAGCTCGGGATGCCGCTGGCCAAGGTCGAGGTCGTCACCCCCGACGTCGGCGGCGGCTTCGGCGTGAAGATCGTGCACCCGTGGCCCGAGGAGGTCCTCGTGCCGTGGGCGGCGCGCCGGCTCGGCCGCGACGTCAAGTGGACCGAGGACCGCCGCGAGCACTTCGTCTCCAGCGCGCACGAGCGCGGGCAGCTCCAGGAGGTCGAGGTCGGCTTCGACGACGACGGCCGGCTGCTCGCCCTCGACGTCCGCTTCTGGCACGACAACGGCGCCTACACCCCGTACGGCATCATCGTCCCGATCATCACCGCCACCCAGCTGCTCGGGCCCTACAAGCCGGGTGCCTACCGGGTCGAGTTCTGGTCGATGTACACCAACACCGTTCTCGTGACGCCCTACCGGGGGGCCGGCCGCCCGCAGGGGTGCTACGCGATGGAGCGCACCATGGACGCCATCGCCGCCCACCTCGGCCTCGACCGCACCGAGGTGCGCAGCCGCAACTTCATCCAGCCCGACGAGATGCCCTACGACCACGGCCTGATGTTCCAGGACGGCCGTCCGCTCAAGTACGACTCCGGCGACTTCCCGGCGTCCCTGGCCAAGCTCAAGGAGCTCGTCGGCTGGGACGACTTCGCCGCCTACCGCGAGCAGGCCGCGGCCGAGGGCCGCCGGGTCGGCCTCGGCATCGGCTGCTACGTCGAGGGCACCGGCGTCGGGCCCTACGAGGGCGGGCACGTGCAGGTCGAGACCAACGGCCGGGTCAACGTCGCCACCGGCCTGACCACCCAGGGCCAGGGACACCAGACGGTGCTGGCCCAGATCGTCGCGGACGAGCTCGGGGTGCGGCTCGAGGACGTCCACGTCACGACCGGCGACACCCGCCGGATGGCGTACGCGGTCGGCACCTTCGCCTCGCGCGGTGCGGTCATGTCGGGCAACGCGGTCGCGCTGGCCGCCCGGGTCGTGCGCGAGAAGGCACTGCGGATCGCCGCCGACGCCCTCGAGGTCTCGGCCGACGACCTTGAGATCGCCGACGGCGTCATCTCGGTCAAGGGTGCCCCCGGCAGCTCCATCGACCTCAAGACGGTCGCCGTGCTGTCGAACCCGTTGCGCTACGCCTTCGACACCTCGGCCCAGGCGGCCACCCAGTTCGCCGGCACCTTCGACCCCGACAAGCCGCCCGTCGCCGACGACGACGAGCCCGGCCTGGAGGGCCAGGACTTCTACTCCCCCACCCAGGCGACCTTCGCCAACGGGATGCACGCCGCGGTCGTCGAGACCGACCCGGTGACCGCCGAGATCCGGATCCTGCGCTACTGCGTCGTCCACGACTGCGGCGTCATGGTCAACCCGATGATCGTCGAGGGTCAGGTGCACGGCGGCGTCGCCCAGGGCGTCGGCGGCGCCCTCTACGAGCGGATGGTCTACGACGAGGGCGGGCAACTGCTCAACGCCTCGTTCATGGACTTCCTCATCCCCTACGCCTCCGAGGTGCCGCACGTCGAGACCGACCACCTCGAGACGCCCTCGCCGCTCAACCCGCTCGGCCTCAAGGGCGCCGGCGAGGCGGGCACCATCCCGGTCAGCGCCGTCATCGCCTCGGCCATCGAGGACGCCGAGGGCTTCCCCATCCGCTCGATGCCGATCAGCCCCCCGGAGCTCTGGGCCCTGCGGCGCACCCACTCCCCCGACCCCGCGCAGGAAGGCACATCATGAAGATCTCCGGAACCTCGACCCTCGAGGCGCCCGTCGACCGCGTCTGGGCCGCCATCCTCGACCCCGCCGTCCTCGCCCGCTGCATCCCCGGCTGCGAGGCGCTGCGCACGGTCGGCGAGGACCGGTACGCGATGACCGTCACCGCCGGCGTCGCGGCCATCAAGGGCACCTACACCGGCGAGGTGGCCCTCACCGACATGGCCGAGCCCTCGGCCCTCACGTTGCGTGCCAACGGGTCCGGCGCCCCCGGCACCATCGACGCCGACGTCCGCGTCACCCTCGCCCCGTCGGCGGGCGGCGGCACCGACCTCGCGTACGACGCCGACGCCACGGTCGGCGGCACCATCGGCGGGGTGGGCCAGCGGATGCTCGCCGGCGTGACGAAGAAGATGGCCGGCCAGTTCTTCAGCGCCCTCGACGCCGACATCGCCGGCGGCGGCGCGGC
>JACXUW010000105.1 GCA_014763705.1 Micrococcales bacterium
CTCCTGCCCGAGGGGGCCTGGCCGAGCACGGCGAGCGTCCTCGGCAGCAACTGCGTGCACCTCCAGGTCGTCCTCGACGAGCGGGTCGGGCGGGTCGTCGCCGTCGCGGCGGTCGACAACCTCACGAAGGGGACGGCCGGTGCGGCGGTGCAGTGCCTCAACCTCGCGCTCGGCCTGCCCGAGGCGACCGGCCTGCCCGTCGCGGGGGTGGCCCCGTGAGTGCGATGCCGCTGCACCTCATGGAGCACCCGGAGGACGTCTCGGTCGTCCGGCTGCCGAGTGGCGAGGAGCCGGCGTTCGACTGGACGACCGGTCCGCTCGCCTCGCTGACCCGCACCGCCGAGGAGACCTCGGTCATCTGCGCCACGGCGTCCGTGCCGCGCGGCGCCCGGACCGAGGGCCCGTTCCGCGCCGTCGAGGTGGCCGGGCCGCTGGACTTCTCGGCCGTCGGGGTCTTCGCCGAGATCCTCGCGCCGCTCGTCGACGCCGGGATCTCGGTGCTCGGTCTGTCGACGTTCGACACCGACTGGGTCCTCGTGCCCGCCGAGCGCACCGCGGACGCCTCGCAGGCCTGGCGGCGCGCCGGCTTCGTCATCACCCCCACCTCGCTCTCCGGAGGACGCTGATGTCGGTCACCTCACCGCGCGGGTTCCGCGCCGCGGGCGTCGTCGCGGGGCTCAAGGCCTCCGGCCGGCCGGACCTCGCCCTCGTGGTCAACGACGGGCCCGACCACCACGCCGCCGCGGTCTTCACGAGCAACCGGGTGCAGGCCGCACCGGTCACCTGGTCGCGGCAGGTCGTGGCCGACGGGCGGGCCGACGCCGTCGTCCTCAACAGCGGGGGCGCGAACGCCTGCACCGGCGCGCCGGGGTTCCTCGACACCCACCGCACCGCCGAGCACGTCGCGCAGGTCCTCGGCGTGGCCGCCGGCGACGTCGTCGTCTGCTCCACCGGGCTCATCGGGGAGCGCCTGCCGATGGACCGCCTCCTCGCCGGGGTCGACGCCGCTGCCGGCCGGCTGGCCGGGGACGGGGGACCGGCCGCGGCCGAGGCCATCCTCACGACCGACACGGTGGCCAAGACCGCGCACGCCGACGGCGACGGCTGGTCGGTCGGCGGGATGGCCAAGGGCGCCGGGATGCTCGCGCCGGCGCTCGCGACCATGCTCGTCGTCGTGACGACCGACGCCGTCGTCGACCCGGCCCGGCTGGACGCCGTGCTCCGCGAGGCGACGCGCACGACGTTCGACCGGGTCGACTCCGACGGGTGCATGTCGACCAACGACACCGTCGTCCTCCTCGCCTCCGGGGCCTCCGGGATCGAGGTCGGCGAGGCCGAGCTCGGTCGCGCGGTGACGGCCGTCTGCGCCGACCTCGCCCGGATGCTCGTCGCCGACGCCGAGGGCGCGCACCACGACATCGCCGTCGAGGTCCGCTCGGCCGCCTCGGAGGACGACGCGCTCGAGGTGGCCCGGGCCGTCGCCCGCAACAACCTCTTCAAGTGCGCGGTCTTCGGCAACGACCCCAACTGGGGCCGGGTGCTCGCCGCGGTCGGCACGACCGGCGCCGCCTTCGACCCGGCGGCGCTCGACGTCTCGATGAACGGGGTGCAGGTCGCTCGCGCGGGCGGCGTCGGCGAGGACCGCTCGCTCGTCGACCTCTCGGCCCGTGAGGTGCGGGTCGTCGTCGAGCTCCACGCCGGGGCGGCCACCGCGACGGTCTGGACCAACGACCTGACCCACGACTACGTCCACGAGAACTCCGCCTACTCCACCTGAGGACCGGACGATGACCCCACCGCAGCACCAGGCGCTCCGCGGCGCGATCGACGCCGCGGCGCTGCGCGTCGCGCAGTCCAAGGCGACGACGCTCGTCGAGGCCCTGCCGTGGCTCGAGCGCTTCCGCGGCGCTCTCGTCGTCGTCAAGTACGGCGGGAACGCGATGACCGACGACACCCTCAAGGCCGCGTTCGCCCAGGACGTCGTCTTCCTCCGGTACGCGGGCCTGCGCCCGGTCGTCGTCCACGGCGGCGGCCCGCAGATCAAGGGGATGCTCGACCGGCTGGGTCTCGAGTCGGAGTTCCGCGGCGGGTTGCGGGTCACGACGCCCGAGGTGATGGACGTCGTGCGGATGGTGCTCACCGGCTCGGTGGGGCGCGAGCTCGTCGGCCTGCTCAACCAGCACGGACCGGTCGCCGTCGGCCTCTCCGGCGAGGACGCCGGCCTCTTCGGGGCCCGCCGGCGCGGGGTGACCGTCGACGGCGAGGAGCACGACCTCGGCCTCGTCGGCGACGTCGTCGAGGTCGACCCGGGGGCCGTCCTCGACCTGCTCGACGCCGGCCGGATCCCCGTCGTCTCGACCGTCGCCCCCGACCTCGACGAGGACGGCCAGGTGCTCAACGTCAACGCCGACACCGCCGCGGCCGCGCTCGCCGTCGCCCTCGGCGCGCGCAAGCTCGTCGTCCTCACCGACGTCGAGGGCGTCTACGCCGACTGGCCGGACCGCGGGTCGCTGCTGTCCGAGCTGCGCGTCACCGCCGCCCGCGAGCTGCTGACCCGCGTCGACGCCGGGATGATCCCCAAGCTCGAGGCGTGCATCCGGGCGGTCGAGCACGGCGTGCCGCAGGCGCACGTCGTCGACGGCCGTCAGCCGCACAGCCTGCTCCTCGAGGTGTTCACCTCCGAGGGCATCGGCACGATGGTCCTGCCGGACCGGGAGGAGGGTGAGGATGCCTGAGCCGCAGCCCGCTCCGCACACCGACGAGTACCTCGGCCGCTACGAGTCCGCGCTCGTCCAGGTCTTCGGGCGTCCGCAGCTCGTGCTCGAGCACGGCGACGGCGCGTGGGTCTGGGACGTCGACGGCCGCCGCTACCTCGACCTCGTCGGCGGCCTCGCGGTCAACGCGTTGGGGCACAACCACCCTGCGCTCGTGGCGGCCGTGTCCAAGCAGGCCGGCCAGCTCGTCCACGTCTCGAACTTCTACACGTCGGTGCCGCAGGTCGAGCTGGCCGAGCGCATCCTCGGCATCGCCGACGCACCCCGGGGCTCGGCGGTCTTCTTCTGCAACAGCGGGGCCGAGGCGGTCGAGGCCGCCGTCAAGCTGGCCCGGCGCACCGGCCGCACCGGCATCGTCGCCGCCGAGGGCGCCTTCCACGGCCGGACGACGGGGGCGCTCGCGCTGACCCACAAGCCGGCCTACCGCGCACCGTTCGAGCCGCTGCTGCCGGGCGTCGTCCACGTCCCGTGGGGCGACGTCGCGGCCCTCGAGGCGGCGGTCGGCCCGGACACCTCGGCGGTCGTCCTCGAGCCGATCCAGGGCGAGGGCGGGGTGGTCCCCGCGGCCCCCGACTTCCTCCGGGCCGCGCGCCGGGTCACGACACAGGCCGGGGCCCTGCTGGTCCTCGACGAGATCCAGACCGGCATCGGGCGCACCGGGTCGTGGTTCGCCTGGCAGCAGGCGGGGGTCGTCCCGGACGCGATGACCCTGGCCAAGGGCCTCGGCGGCGGCATCCCGATCGGGGCCCTCGTCACCTTCGGCCCGGAGGTCTCCCGGATGCTCTCCGCCGGCCAGCACGGGTCGACGTTCGGCGGCAACCCGCTGGCGTGTGCGGCCGGTCTCGCGGTCCTCGACACCATCGAGAACGAGGGCCTGCTCGAGCACGTCCGGGTGATGGGCGAACACCTCGAGCGGCGCGTCCTCGGGCTCGGCGACCCCCGCGTCACCGGCGTCCGGGGGGCCGGGCTCCTGCGCGCGGTGACGCTCGCGGGGGACTGGGCCCCGGCCGTCGCCGCGCACGGGCGCGAGGCGGGCCTCATCCTGAACCCGGTGGCCCCGGACGCGATCCGGCTCGCGCCACCCCTCGTCGTCACCGCCGACCAGCTCGACCTGTTCGTCGAGGCCCTGCCCGGGCTGCTCGACCTCGCCACCGAGGAGACCCGATGACGCTGCGCCACTTCCTTCGCGACGACGACCTGTCGCCGGCCGAGCAGGCGGCGGTGCTCGACCGGGCGCTCGCGCTCAAGGCCGCCCCGTTCGCCGACCGGTGCCTCGAGGGTCCCCGGACGGTCTCGATCCTCTTCGACAAGCCCACCCTGCGCACCCAGGTGTCCTTCGTCGGCGCCGTGGCCGGTCTCGGCGGCTTCCCGATGGTCGTCGACGGGCGGCTCGCCGGCGTCGGCGTCCGGGAGTCGGTCGCCGACGTCGCCCGCATCCTCGGGCCCCAGTCGGCCGCCGTCGTCTGGCGGACCTTCGCCCAGTCGGCGCTCGAGGAGATGGCCGAGTTCGCGGGGGTGCCGGTCGTCAACGCCCTGACCGACGACTTCCACCCGTGCCAGGTCCTCGCCGACCTGCTGACCGTCCGCGAGGCCCTCGGCGACCTCGCCGGGCGCACCCTCGCCTACGTCGGCGACGGCGCGAACAACATGGCGCACTCGTACCTGCTGGGCTGCGCCACGGCCGGCATGCACGTGCGCATCGGCACGCCGACCACGCACCCGCCGAAGGACGAGTACGTCGCGCGGGCCGAGGAGCTGGCGGCCTCCACCGGCGGTTCGGTGCTCGTCACCGACGACCCGCTCGCCGCGGTCCACGGCGCGGACGTCGTCGTCACCGACACCTGGGTCTCGATGGGGCAGGAGGCCGAGCTCGCCGAACGCAAGGGCGAGGGCAGCCCCTTCACGAAGTACGCGGTCGACGAGGACCTCATGGCCCATGCGGGCCCCGACGCGGTCTTCCTGCACTGCCTCCCGGCGTACCGGGGGTACGAGGTGACCGAGGAGGTCATCGACGGCCCGCGCTCGCTGGTCTGGCAGGAGGCGGAGAACCGGCTGCACGCGCAGAAGGCACTGCTCTCCTGGCTCGTCGAGCAGGCGGCGGGGGAGTCCCGATGACCGTCTCGACCTCGCGGGCCGCCCGCCAGCAGCGGATCACCGAGATCCTCCAGGCCACGCCGGTCCGCAGCCAGACCGAGCTGCTCGACCTGCTCGCCGCCGACGGCATCGAGGTGACCCAGGCGACCCTCTCCCGCGACCTCGTCGACGTCGGCGCCGAGCGGGTCCGGGTGGGCAAGTCGCTCGTCTACGCGGTGCCGGGGGAGGGCGGCGACCGCACGGTGCGCCCCGCCCCGGACGAGGAGGAGCGCACGACGCGGCTCGCCGCGCGCTGCCAGGAGCTGCTCGTCTCGGCCGAGCACTCGGCCAACCTCGTCGTCCTGCGCACCCCGCCTGGAGCGGCCAACTTCCTCGCCTCGGCCATCGACCACACCTCCGTCGAGGGGGTGCTCGGGACGATCGCCGGCGACGACACCATCATGGTCATCACGTCCGGTGCCGCCCGCAGCCGCGAGGTGGTCGACCGGCTCCTGTCGTACACCCGGAAGGACACCCCGTGACCGAGCCCGCAGGCCGGCCCGCCGTCAGCCTCTGGGGCGGACGGTTCGCCGGCGGTCCGGCCGACGCGCTGGCCGCCCTCTCGAAGTCGACGCACTTCGACTGGCGGCTGGCGCCCCACGACCTCGCCGGGTCCCGGGCCCACGCCCGCGTGCTGCATCGCGCCGGGCTCCTCGACGACGCCACGCTCGCGGCGATGCTCGACGGGCTCGAGCGGCTGCGCGCCGACGTCGAGTCCGGCGCATTCGTCCCGGCCGAGGGCGACGAGGACGTGCACACGGCGCTGGAGCGGGGGCTCATCGAGCGGGTCGGTGCCGACGTCGGCGGGCGGATCCGGGCCGGGCGCTCGCGCAACGACCAGGTCGCCACCCTCTTCCGGATGTACCTGCGCGAGCACGCGCGGGTCGTCGGTGGGCTGGTCCTCGACGTCGTCGACGCGCTCGCGGCCCAGGCCCGCAGCCACCTCGGTGTGCCGATGCCCGGACGCACACACCTGCAGCACGCCCAGCCGGTGCTGCTCTCGCACCACCTCCTGGCGCACGCCTGGGCGCTGCTGCGCGACGTCGACCGGCTGCGCGACTGGGACGCCCGGACCTCCCTGTCCCCGTACGGGTCCGGTGCGCTGGCCGGCTCCTCGCTGGGCCTCGACCCGGAGGCCGTCGCCGCCGACCTCGGCTTCGCCGGCGCGGTCGAGAACTCGATCGACGGCACGGCCTCGCGCGACTTCGTCGCCGAGCTGTCCTTCGTCCTCGCGATGACCGCCGTCGACGTCTCCCGGCTCGCCGAGGAGGTCGTCCTCTGGGCGACGAAGGAGTTCTCGTTCGTCACACTCGACGACGCCTACTCGACCGGGTCGAGCATCATGCCGCAGAAGAAGAACCCCGACGTCGCCGAGCTCGCGCGGGGCAAGGCGGGCCGGCTCGTCGGCGACCTCGCCGGGCTGCTCACGACGCTCAAGGCGCTGCCGCTCGCCTACAACCGCGACCTCCAGGAGGACAAGGAACCGGTCTTCGACGCCGTCGACACCCTCGAGGTGCTGCTGCCGGCGTTCTCCGGGATGGTCGCCACGCTGGTCTTCCACACCGACCGGATGGCCGCGCTCGCGCCGCAGGGCTTCTCGCTCGCCACCGACGTCGCGGAGTGGCTGGTCCGCGAGGGCGTGCCGTTCCGGGTCGCCCACGAGGTCGCCGGCGCGTGCGTCCGGGCCTGCGAGGAGCGCGGCATCGAGCTGTGGGACCTCACCGACGACGACCTGCGCGACATCTCCGAGCACCTGACGCCGGGGGTGCGCGAGGTCCTCTCCGTCGAGGGGTCGCTCGCCTCGCGGTCGGGCAAGGGCGGCACCGCACCGGTGCGGGTCGCCGAGCAACTCGACCGGGTGGTGGCTCTCGCGCTCGAGGCGCGCAGCTGGGTGGCCGACGTCCCCGAGGCGCGCTGACCGCGTGCCGGTCCACCCGTTCGCGGAGGTGCTCACCGGGGACGTCCTCGAGGCGGCCCCGGCCCTGCTCGGGGCCCGCCTGACGCACAGCCGTGTGACCATCCGGCTCACCGAGGTCGAGGCGTACGCCGGTGCGGCGGACCCCGGTTCGCACGCGTTCCGGGGTCGCACCCCACGGACCGCCGTGATGTTCGGCCCGGCCGGCCGGCTCTACGTGTACTTCACCTACGGGATGCACTTCTGCGCCAACGTGGTCTGCGGTCCGGAGGGCGAGGCGTCGGCGGTCCTCCTGCGTGCCGGTGAGGTGGTCGAGGGGCGGGAGGTCGCCTCCGGGCGCAGAGCCGGTGTGCGCGAGCGCGACTGGGCACGGGGACCGGCCCGCCTCGCCGTGACCCTCGGCCTCGGACGGGACGAGAACGGTCTCGATCTGCTGAACCCGACGACCGACGGGGTGCTCGGGGTCGGCGAGCCGCCGGACCCCGGGCGCATCCGCACCGGCCCACGGGTCGGCGTGAGTGGTGACGGCGGTGACGGGGCCCGCTTCCCGTGGCGGTTCTGGCTGGACGGCGAACCGTCGGTCAGCGCGTACCGGCCGGCCGTCCGGCGCCGGCGCGGCTGAGCCCGAGCAGCCGGTCGCGGGCGCGGTGGCCACGGTCGGCGAGGGCGAACCTCATGAGCAGCCCCGACGCGACCCGCGCGACCTGGGTGGGCGGGAGCCGGCGGGCCTCCCAGCGGGCGAGCGAACGGCCGGCCCGCAGCGTCGCGCCGAGCGAGACCGCGTCCAGCAGCGCGTCGCAGGCGCCCCGACCGAGGTTCGGGGTCATGCCGTGCGCGGCGTCCCCGACGACGACGAAGCGTCCGCGCACGTAGCGGCGCAGCGGCGGCGTGACCCACAACCGCGTCGCCGAGGCCCCGCCGCGTTCGCCCAGGGCCTCGTGGACGACCGGTGCGGCGCCGGCGAACGCCGCCCGGGCCTCGGCGATCACCTCGTCGGCGTCGAGGGGCTCCGGCCCGAGCGCGCTCGCGTGCGTCGTGAACCAGTACGCGCCGTCCGCCGAGGGGACGAGGCCGAAGAGGAGACCCGGGCCCCAGTACTCCCCGGCGGCGCCGGGCGACGGTGGACGGTCGAGATGCCCCCGGAGGGCGACCCACGGGGTCTCGAGGCGCTCGCCCGCCCGGGGGTCGACGAGGGCCCGGACCCTGCTGCGCACCCCGTCGGCACCGATGACGAGGTCGGCGTCCAGGTCCGCCGGGTCGGTGACCTCGTCCTCGACGACTCGCACGGACGCGGGCAGGGCCGCCGACAACGCCGACAGCAGCGCCGGCCGTGGCACGGCGAGCAGGTCTGCCGTGTGCTCGCGGGTCAGGGCGCGCCCGTCGATGGTGTGCAGCGCCGCGGGCCCGACCGGCAGCCCCGCCCGGGTGACCGCCTCGAGCGCCCCGAGGCCGGCCAGCGCCCGGCGGGCGGACGGCCACAGGGCCAGCGAGGTGCCGTACCCCGCCCGCTCGGGCTGCGCCTCGTGCACGACGACCTCCAGTGGGGAGCCCGAGGCCGAGGCGGCCCCGGCGACCGCGAGGCCGGCGACACCGCCACCGACCACGGCGACGCGGCGCACGGGTCGACGAGGCACGCGACCCACTGTCCCAGACGGGCTCAGGCGTCGTCGGCGAGGAGCTCGCCGAGGGTCCGGCGCATGACGTCGGCCAGCGGGTGACGTCGCGGCGTGTAGTAGAGGATGCCGCCCAGCGCCTGCTCGAGGGCAGTGGCGCGGGCGCGGGTCCACGTCGCGTCGTCGGGCGCGAGCAGGACGCGGAACCGGCGGCGGGCCCGGGAGCCGAGGAGCGCCCAGGCGGGCACGAGGTCCAGCGCGGGGTCGGCCGTCGACAGGTACCCCCAGTCGATGACGGCCGCGAGCCGGTCACCGGTGAGGAGGACGTTGCCGGGGATGAGGTCGCCGTGCGTGAGGACCCGGGGGACCGTGTCGTCGTCGGCTCCCCGGCAGGCGTCGAGCACCCGGCGGACCGCGCCACGGTCGACATCACCGGGCAGGGGGCCCTCGGCGCCCCCGAGCCACCGGTCGGCCCGGTCGAGCACACCGGCGAGGGGGCCGCCGCGCTGGCCCGGGTCGCGGTCCGGGACGCCGTCGGGCGTCGTCAGCGCGCGCAGCGCGAGGACGGCCGCCGCCACGTCCTCCGCGAAGGCGTCGCCGCGCGGGTCGGCCACGTGCGCCCGAGCGGCCCAGCCGTCCTCACCCACGAGCCAGCCGAGGACGGCCCACCCGTGCGGGTACCCGCTCCCCGGGCCGCCGACGTGCTCGACGCGCGGCACCGGGACCGGGAGGGCGCCCTCGAGCCGGGGCAGGAGGCACACCTCGCGGGCCAGGCTGGCGGCCGCTCCCGGGCGGCGGGGGAGCCGTAGCACGAGATCCTCCCCGAGACGGTACAGGGCGTGGTCGGTTCCCGTCGTGGCGAGTGGACGCAGCCGTCGACCGGCGAGGTCGGGGCGTTCGCTCCGCAGGAGGGACCGCGCGACGGGCTCGCTCGTGTC
>JACXUW010000565.1 GCA_014763705.1 Micrococcales bacterium
GGACGAGGTGCCCGGCGTGCTCGCGCGCTTCCCGGGCTGCACGACGGCGAAGGTCAAGGTCGCCGAGCGCGGACAACAGCCGGTCGACGACGTCGACCGGGTCACGGTCGCCGCGATGCGCGAACGCCTCGGGCTCGTCGTCGAGACCCACGAGGCCGGGTTCGACCGGATGGAGCTCAACGTCCTCGCCTCCCCGCTGCAGGGCTGCCGCGACGTCATCGACCTCATGCCGACCGCCACCGACGAGGACTGGGCGACGATCGCGGCCCGGCTCGGTGAGGTGCCGCGCGCGCTCGAGCAGTACACGGCCACGCTGCGCGAGTCCGCCGACCGCGGGCTCGTGACGCCCCGGCGCCAGGTCGAGTCGTGCATCCGGCAGTGCGCCGACCTCACGGCAGCCGACGGCTACTTCGCGACCTTCCTCGAGGGCGCCCGCGCCGGCGACCAGCCGCTCGGCGACGCCGTGGCGGCCGACCTGCGCCGTGGCGTCGAGGCCGCCGCGAGCGCCTACCGCCGCATCGGGGAGGACCTCGCGACGCACCTCCTCGACCGGGCGCCCGTCTCCGACGCCGCCGGCCGCGAGCGCTACCAGCTCGCCTCCCGGCTCTTCCTCGGCGCGACCGTCGACCTCGAGGAGACCTACGCCTGGGGCCAGGAGGAGCTCGCCCGGATCTCCGCCGAGATGGAGCGCACCGCGCAGCGGATCGTCCCCGGGGGGAGCCTCGCCGATGCCGTGGCGCACCTCGAGCACGACGAGGCCTTCCTCCTGCACGGCACCGACGCCCTGCGCGAGTGGATGCAGGTGCGTGCCGACGAGGCGATCGCCGAGCTCGCCGACACCCACTTCGACATCCCCGAACCGGTACGCACCATCGAGTGCCGCATCGCGCCGACCCAGACCGGCGGCATCTACTACACGGGGCCGAGCGACGACTTCAGCCGCCCGGGCCGGATGTGGTGGTCGGTCCCGAAGGGCGTCACCGAGTTCGGGACGTGGAAGGAGCTGACGACCGTCTACCACGAGGGCGTCCCCGGCCACCACCTCCAGGTCGCGCAGACGATCTACCGCCGGGACACCCTCAACCGGTGGCGCCGGATGATGTGCTGGGTCAGCGGTCACGGCGAGGGCTGGGCCCTCTACGCGGAGCGGTTGATGGCCGAGCTCGGCTACCTCGACGACCCCGGCGCACACCTCGGGATGCTCGACGCGCAGTCGCTCCGGGCGGCGCGGGTGGTCATCGACATCGGGGTGCACTGCGGGTTCGAGGCCCCCGCCGAGGTCGGCGGCGG
This sequence comes from Micrococcales bacterium, assembly GCA_014763705.1. Classification (GTDB taxonomy): domain Bacteria; phylum Actinomycetota; class Actinomycetes; order Actinomycetales; family Dermatophilaceae; genus Phycicoccus. The sequence continues at coordinate 1,291 of JACXUW010000565.1, forward strand.
CGCGTGGACCTACGACAAGGCCTGGGAGCTGCTGACCCGGCACGCGAGCAACGACGAGTCGACCCTGAGGTTCGAGCTGGACCGTTACCTCGGCTGGCCGGGCCAGGCCCCGAGCTACAAGGTCGGCGAGCGCCTCTGGATGCAGATGCGGGACGAGGTCGCGGCCCGCGAGGGCGACGCGTTCTCGCTCAAGGACTTCCACCGCCGCGCGCTCGACGTCGGCTCGGTCGGCCTCGACGTCCTCCGGGAGGCCGTCGTCGGCTCGTGAGCCCCGGGTGGGGCCGCAGGTCGTCGTGACCGGCCTGCGGCATGGTCTAGGGTGACCCCGTCCACCGGCGGCTCCACGTCGGCTCGCACCGTGTCCTCGGGGGTTTCTCATCGTGCATCGATCTCGTCTGGCCGCGGTCGCCGCCGTCGTCGCCACCGGTCTCGTCGGCGGCCTCGTCGGCACGGCCGACGCCTCGTCGCGGCCGTCCGCCCGGCCGGTGTCGCCGGTCTCCGGGGC
>JACXUW010000106.1 GCA_014763705.1 Micrococcales bacterium
CCGCGGAGCTCGGCGGCAGCTGTTCGGTCGGTCCCGGCCCGGGCGGCCGGGGCACCCGTGTCCTGGCGCGCCTTCCGGTCGGGCCCGGCCCCGGAGGGCAGGCTGGTGGCCGGTCGTCCGCTCCCGCTGCTCGGTCGACCGCGGGGAAGGAGGCGCCGTGAGCGAGCCGGTCGGGGTCCTCGTCGTCGACGACCACCCGGTGTTCCGGGAGGGCTTCGCGGCCCTTCTCGCGAGCATCGACGAGGTGCGGGTGCTCGGGACCGCCTCGACGGGCGCGGAGGCCCTCGACAAGGTGGCCACGCTCGCCCCCGACGTCGTCGTCATGGACGTGCAGATGCCCGAGCTCGACGGCATCGAGGCCACCCGTCGGCTGGCCGCCGAGCACCCGGACGTCGGCGTCGTCGTCCTCACCATGTCCGAGGAGGACGCGACGATCTTCGACGCCGTCCGGGCCGGGGCACGCGGGTACCTCCTCAAGGGTGCCGAACCGGACGAGGTGGTGCGCGCGGTCACCACGGTCGCGGCCGGTGGCGTGGTCTTCGGTGCGGTGCTCGCGTCCAGAATCGCCGAGTTCTTCGCGCGGCCCCCGGCACCGGACCAGACGCCCTTCCCGGAGCTGTCGCCGCGCGAGCGCGAGGTCCTCGACCTCGTGGCCACCGGCCTGACCAACGGGCAGATCGCTGCGCGGCTCTTCCTCTCGCAGAAGACGGTCCGCAACCACGTCTCCGCCGTGCTCCAGAAGCTGCAGGCCGCGGACCGCGCCGCCGCGATCATCCGGGCCCGCGACGCCGGGCTCGGTCGCTGACCGGTCAGCCGGGGAGCGCGAGGGCGAGGCGCTCGGCGCCGGGCAGGGCCAGCAGGTCGGCGCCGGTGAGGAGCAGCTTGCCGCCGCGGGTGCCGCTGCCGACGACGACCTCGCCGGCCTCGACGACCGCGTCGTCGACGAGCACCGGCCACCCCTCCGGCAGCCCGACCGGGGTGATGCCGCCGAACTCCATCCCGGTGAGGGTGACGGCGTCGTCGTGGGGCGCGAAGGAGATCTTCCGGGCGTCGAGGCGCCGGCGGACGACGCCGTTGACGTCGGCCCGGTGCGTGGCGAGGACCATCACCGCGGCGTACCGCGTCTCGCCACCGCGCCGGCCGGCGACGACGACGCAGTTGGCGCTGGCCCCGAGCGAGACGTCGTAGGCCTCGCACAGCGCGGCGGTGTCGGCCAGGCCCGGGTCGATCGCCGCGACGAGGGCGCCGGGCACGGATGGCAGGGCCGCCGCGACCGGAGGTGCCAGGAGCTCGGGGTGGTCGGCGGCGGGCATCCAGTCGAGGGTTCCGCGGGAGGTCGGCATGCACCCCACGGTAGGCGAGGCACGCTCCCTAGGATCGGTGGCATGGCGCAGGACGAGAAGGACGAGGGCGAGCGCGACGGCGGCTCGGTGGCGATCCTGGCGGCGCTGCTGGCCAACCTCGGGGTGGCCGTCACCAAGCTCGTCGCCTTCCTCCTCACCGGTTTCTCCTCGATGCTCGCCGAGAGCGTCCACTCGCTCGCCGACACCGGCAACCAGGTGCTGCTCCTCGTCGGCAGCCGGCGCGCCCGCCGCTCCGCGGACCTCGAGCACCCCTTCGGCTTCGGTCAGCAGCGCTACGTCTACTCGTTCGTCGTCGCGATCATGCTGTTCGTCCTCGGCGGCGTCTTCGCCCTCTACGAGTCCTACGAGAAGATCCGCGAGGCGCTCGGCGAGGACGACTACGACCCCTTCGCCTCCCGCTGGTGGTGGGTGCCGCTGGCGGTGCTGCTCGTCGCGATGGTGCTCGAGGGGAGCAGCCTGCGCACGGCCGTGCGCGAGTCCAACCGGATCCGAGGCCGTCGCTCGTGGCTGCGCTTCGTCCGCACGACGAAGTCGCCCGAGCTGCCGGTCGTCCTCCTCGAGGACTTCGGGGCGATCATCGGCCTCGCCCTCGCGCTCCTCGGCGTCGGGCTCACCCTGCTCACGGCCAACCCGGTCTGGGACGGTCTGGGCTCGGGGGCGATCGGGGTCCTGCTCGTCCTCCTCGCGGCCTTCCTCGCCGTGGAGATGAGCTCCCTCCTCGTCGGGGAGGCCGCGATCCCGGAGGTGCGCGCGCGCATCATCGCCGCGCTCGAGTCGCCCGAGGCCGTCGACCGCGTCATCAACAGCCGCACCATGCACCTCGGCCCGGACGAGGTCCTCGTCGCGGCCAAGCTCGCCGTCGGTGCGACGGACAGCGCCGCCGAGGTCACCGCGGCCATCAACGAGGCCGAGCGCGCGGTCCGCGAGGGCCTGCCCGGGATGAGGATCGTCATCTACCTCGAGCCCGACCTGGACGCCTCACCCGGCAGCCCGAGCGTCGACGGCCCCGGGGGGGTGGCGGCCGACCCCCGCGAGTCCGCCGTCGAGGACGCCTCCCGGGGCTGAGGCCGGCGAGGCGCCGGGGTCGGCCGAACGGACGACACACCCGCGTCCGGGAGGCCGACGGACCACGGGATCCGTAGGCTGGCGGGAACCGTGGACCCGCACCAGTGACGAGGAGGTCGTGCATGGCCCCCGTGGCGGCTCTCGACGCGACCGAGCTCGTGCCCGCCGGCACGTCGCGACGGCCCTCCCCGCTCGCCCTCCAGCGCGCGCTGCGCCTGGTGCCGCAGCTCGGCTGCCTCGTCGTGGTGGGTGCGCTCGGTGCGTCCAGCCACCCGGCGCCGGTGACCTACCTCGCCGCACAGGCCGTCGTCCTCCTCGCGATGGTGGCGCTCCGGGGCCCCGGCGACCCGGCCGTGGTGCGCCGGTCGCGAACCGGGCTCCGTCAGGGCGTGGTGACCAGCGCGGTGGCGGTCGCCGCCCTCGGTGCGCTCGGCGTGCCGGTCGCGACCGTCCAGCTCGGCGTGGTCTGCGCCCTCGCGGCGTGGTGGGGCCTCGGGGTGGCCCGGGACTCCTACGTCGCCGCCGGTGCCCAGCTCGACGCCATCCTGGCCACCCTGCCTCCACCCGAGCGGGCCCCCCTCCTGCCGACCGACGCGGGTCGCGGCTGAGCCGTCGAGGCACGGCCGCGGACCGACCGGCCCGTCCGGCGCCTGCGGTAACCTGAACGCTGCACTACCGGCCTGGGTGATGACCCTCGCACTGCGCGGCCCAGATGGGCGACGCCGGTCAACTCGAACAGACGCTGCCCACAAGGAGCTTTCGCATGTCCGTTGACCACAAGGTCCGCGACCTCTCGCTCGCCGAGTCCGGTCGCCACCAGATCCGCCTCGCCGAGCACGAGATGCCCGGCCTGATGTCCCTGCGCGCCGAGTACGGCGACGCGCAGCCGCTCGCCGGCGCGCGCATCGCCGGCTCGCTGCACATGACCGTCCAGACGGCCGTCCTCATCGAGACGCTCACCGCGCTCGGTGCCGAGGTCCGTTGGGCCTCCTGCAACATCTACTCGACCCAGGACGAGGCGGCGGCCGCCGTCGTCGTCGGCCCGCACGGCACCCCCGAGGACCCGCAGGGCGTCCCGGTGTTCGCGTGGAAGGGCGAGACCCTCGAGGAGTACTGGGACTGCACCGAGCAGATCCTCACCTGGCCCGGTGGTGCCGGCGCCAACATGATCCTCGACGACGGCGGCGACGCCACGATGCTCGTGCACAAGGGCAAGGAGTGGGAGACCGCCGGCCAGGTGCCGCCCACGACCGAGGAGGACTCCGAGGAGTTCGGCGTCTTCAAGGCGCTCGTGCGCCGGACGATGGCGCAGGACCCGCAGAAGTGGACCCGCGTGGCCGCCGAGATCAAGGGCGTCACCGAGGAGACCACGACCGGCGTGCACCGCCTGTACCAGCTGGCCGAGGCCGGCGAGCTGCTCTTCCCGGCGATCAACGTCAACGACTCGGTCACCAAGAGCAAGTTCGACAACAAGTACGGCTGCCGGCACTCGCTCATCGACGGTCTCAACCGCGCCACCGACGTCCTCATCGGCGGCAAGGTCGCGGTCGTCGCGGGCTACGGCGACGTCGGCAAGGGCTGCGCCGAGTCGCTCCGCGGCCAGGGCGCGCGCGTCATCGTCACCGAGATCGACCCGATCTGCGCCCTTCAGGCCGCGATGGACGGCTACCAGGTCGCCCGCCTCGACTCGGTCGTCGACCAGGCCGACATCGTCGTCACCTCGACCGGCTGCTTCAACGTCGTCTCCGCCGAGCAGATGCAGCGGATGAAGAACAAGGCGATCCTCGCCAACATCGGCCACTTCGACAACGAGCTCGACATGGCCGGCCTCGCGAAGGTCCCGGGCGTCACGAAGACCGAGATCAAGCCGCAGGTGCACGAGTGGACCTTCGAGGACGGCGACTCGATCATCGTGCTGTCCGAGGGGCGCCTCATGAACCTCGGCAACGCCACCGGCCACCCGAGCTTCGTCATGAGCAACTCGTTCTCCAACCAGACGATCGCCCAGATCGAGCTGTTCGGGAAGACCGAGGAGTACTACGACGAGGACGGCAAGCCGGAGGTCAAGACCCTCCCGAAGCACCTCGACGAGAAGGTCGCCGAGCTGCACCTCGAGGCGCTCGGGGTCGAGCTCACCGAGCTGACCAAGGAGCAGGCCGAGTACCTCGGCGTCGACGTCGCCGGGCCGTACAAGCCGGAGCACTACCGGTACTGACACCGGATGGGGGGACGCACGACGCGGACCCGGGTGGGGAGACCCGGGGACCGGACCGAGAGGCTCGCGGCGCTCGCCGCGGGCCTCTCGGTCGTCGTCGCGGGGGCCCTGTTGGCCGCCGGGCTGGCGCTCTCGCCGCGGGGCCTCGACCTGCTCGACGGGGCGTACCAGCTGCGGCTCGTCGCGTCGCCCGGTGCCTCCCGGGACGCCGGCGAGGCGTACCTGTTCGGCTTCCTCCTCCACCCCCTCTACGAGCTCGTCGGGGAGGGCGTGGCGGTGCTGCGCACGGTCGCGGTGCTGCTCCTCGCCGGGGCCGCCGCGCTGGCCGCCCGGGACCTCGTGCGGATGGCGGCCCGCGGGAGCCGCCTCGCGGCGTCGTCGACGTGGGCGGTCGCGGCGGCCGCGGCGGCCTCGACCCTGCTGGTGCGCACGCTGTGGACCCGCGACCCGGGCTACCGCTGGGTGGCCCTGCTGGGCCTGGTCTTCGTCGCCTCGGGCCTGGCGCGCGCCGAGGACGGCCGTGACCGGTCCGCCGGTGTCCTCCTCGGGCTGGGGCTCGTCGTCGCGGGGACCGGTCGGCCGACGACCGGAGCGGCCGCCGGGCTCCTCGTCCTCGTCGTCGTGGCGCTCCGGCGGTGGTGGCGTCCGCGGTTCCTCGGCTGGACCGGTGCCGTCGTCGTCGGCGCGGCCGCGGGCGTGCTCGCCCTCGCCGGGATGACCCCGCGGCAGGCCGTCCAGTACCACGTCTCCGGGCTGCGGATGGTGGAGCTCCTCGGTGACCACGGGTCCGTGCTCCAGCTCGCGGGCTTCACCGTGCCCGACGTCAGCGGCCTGCTCCTCCTCGGCACGCCACTGCTCCTCGTGGTGCTCCCGCCGCTCGTCCTCCGTCGGGCCGTGGGGTCCGCCGTCACCGGCGCCGCGGGGAGCTCCGGAGCCGCCGGTGCGGTGTCCGCGCTCGTCGTCCTCGTCCTCGGCGGGGTCCTGGCCGCGTTCGCGAGCCACCTCGTCGGCGCCGGCGGACAGGTGCACCGGGCCCTGTCGGTCGCGCTCGTCCTTCCCCTGCTCGCGACCGTGGCCCTGCTGGCCCAGCGGGGTCGGGCCTCGGGCCGCGCGGTCGTCCTCGTCGCGGTCCTCCTCCTCCCGTACCCGTACGCTCTCGGATCCAACGTGGCGTTCTCCCTCGTGACGGCGCAGGCCGCGTGCCTCTGGGTGGCCGCCCTCGGCGCGCTCGCGGTGCTCCCCGCGCGGACGGGACCGACCCTGCTGTCCCCGGCGGTCGCCGCCGCCGTCGGGTGCGCGGTGACCGGGATCGTCCTCTGGACCGCGTGGTCGGCCGGTCCGCCGGAGTCGGCGTTGGCCGGCGCCACGGTCCCCGCCCCGGTCGCCTCGGGCACGCTGCTGCTCCCGGCCGACGAGGCGGCGGTCGCGACCCGGCTGCACGGGCTGGCGGACGAGGAGGGCATCTCCGCCGACACCCCGGTGGTCGACCTCACCGGGGTGGGGGCCGGCTACGCCTTCGAGCTCGGAGGCCATCCGCTGGGACGGGCGCACCTCTACGGGACGTGGGCGGGAGGGGTCGAGTCGGCCCGCTACGCGCTCGACCGGGTGCCCTGCCGCGAGCATGCCGCGGCCTACCTGCTGTACGCGCCGGACAACCCCTCCGACGTGTCGGCGGCGTTCACGCGCGGGCGGTTGGACCTCCATCGCGACTACACCGCCGTGGACCGCTTCCCGTCACGTCAGTTCGGGCGGACCGTCGAGATCTCCGTGCTCCGGCCCGGGCCCACCGTCGCGAGTCGGTTGGGCTGTCCCGCCTCGCCCTGACGAGGGGGAGCCGGCGCGCACCGACGCGCACCTCCCGACGGGCGGCTGCTCACCGCGTCATGATGGCCCCGTGCCCCCTCCCGACCACCAGCGCCTGCGTTCGCACGCGGTCCGGCTGACCAAGTTCGGGCTCACCGGCGGCGCCGGCTTCGTGGTCGACTTCGGCACCCTCGTCGTACTCCACGGTGTGCTGCGCTGGCCCCTCGTGGTCGCCACGCTGGGGGCCTACGTCCTCGGGGGCGTCGTCCACTACGGGCTGACCCGGACGTGGGTCTTCCCCCACGCCCGCGACGCGGGTGAGGTGGGGAAGGTGGTGCGCTACCTCCTGCTCGGGGCCGCGAACGCCCTCGTCACGGTGATCGCCGTCGCCGGACTGAGCCGGCTCGGCGTCGACTACCGCGTCGCCAAGGTCGCGGCCGTCGTGGCGCTGTTCTTCACGAACTACCTGCTCACGCCGCGCTTCGTCATGACGACGTCCCGCGGCAGCCGGACCGTCGCCCCGGAGTCGAGCGACCGCTCGAGGAAGGTGCGGTAGGCCGCGAGGAGTGCCGGTCGGCGCCGGACGTTGTCCGGGTGCACGAGGTGGACGGCAACCCCGCCCGCGGCCCAGACCGCCTCGGCGGCCCGGGTCCACGCCTCGGCGACCTCGTCGGCGGAGAGCCGGTCGACGAACGCCAGGAAGTAGTCCTGGGGGAGGGTGAGCGGCAGGTGGGTCAGGCCCGAGGGTCCGATGAACGGGATCGTCGTCCCGCACCCCGTGCGCCAGCCGTGCGGCCCGCCGAGCTCCACGGTCGGGGGGGTCATGTCGTACTCGAAGAACTCGGCGACGACCTCGAACATCCCCGCTGAACGGACCAGCTGGCCGGCGCGGAAGCCGCGCACCCGGCCGACCATCGACGGGTAGACCTCGAAGAAGTGGGCGAGCCGGCTCCGAAGCTGCTCCGGTGGAAGGAACGGCAGCAGTCCATCGTGCAGGTAGCCGTGGGAGAACACCTCGCAGCCCTCGTCCACGAGGGCCTCGAGGACAGAGCCGGCGACCGTGTACCGACGGGAGAGCACGCCGACGGCCGACGCGACACCGAGCTCCCGCTCCACCCTCCGCAGCATCTCGACGCCGGCGAGCCCGTACTCCTCGTCGAGGTCGTGGGTGAGGACCAGCGTGCGCTCGGTGTCGACCTGCACGGGGACTCCCGCGAGCCGCGACGCCTCGGTCCACATCTCCTGCCGGAAGGTGTCGAGCCTCGTCTCGACGGGGTCGGCGGGAAATGGGTCCCGGCCCTCGGCCTCCGCCCGGCGCAGGCCCGCGATGCGTGCTCGGTTGAGCCGGGTCCGCACGGAGAACGGGATGAGGGTGTACGGGATCGGCAGCCGTGAGTAGGCCGGTTGCTCCCGGGTGAGGTCGGACTCCCGCAGGTGCTCTTCCTCGACCTGCCACCAGGGCAACCCGAGATGGACCCGGTCGCCCTCGACGCGCCAGGTCAGCTGCGAGCCCTCGTGCGTGACGATCCGCTCGCGGACGCGGCGTCGGTCCTCGGCGTCCGGTGTCCAGCACCGGTACGCGAGGCTCGTCATCCGCTCTGCCCGAGGTCCTCGGGCCGCAGGGTCTTGGCGACCCGGAAGCCGGGGCCCACGACCACGCTGTACGGTGCGACGTCCTTGTGCACGACGACACCCGTCGCGATGACCGAGTGGTGTCCGATCGTCACTCCGGGGGTGACCGTCACCCCCGGCATGAGCCAGCAGTCGTGCTCGATGGTCGTCGTGAACTGCTTGTCGGGGTAGAGGACCGAGAGGTCGCGCGCCGTCACGGTCGTCTGGTGGGCGGTGATGATGCACCGGGCACCGATCGCCACCCGGTCGCCGATGACGACGTTCTGCGGAAAGAGCTTGTCGAAGAGGACGCCCTCCCCGACGAAGACATCCCGGCCCATCGAGAGTCCCGACGCGCGGTAGACCCGAGCACGGGCGGCGTCGGAGGGCACCCAGTCGGCGGCCCGGTGGAGGAGCGCTGCGCGAAGCGACATGGCCTCAACCTAGTGGGCGCGACCCCCGCCCGCCGGGTGGTCGCCTGCTGCTGCCGGTCGTGTCGACGCAGGTCAGGAATCCTCCGGCGGGTGGGGACGGCCGAGCAGGGTCCAGCCGTCTGCAGTCCCCGCGACCGTCCAGCCTCCCCGCGTCAGCGTGGCCGCAGGCGGCGAGCCGGCGCGCACCAAGGCGGCGGAGCAGCCCCGGTGGCTGACGAGTGCGGTCGTACCGTCGCCACCGGCAGCGAAGCGTGCGTAGGCCTCGACGTCCGCCGGTGCGTAGAGCTCGGTCCGACCGTCGATCACCGGGACGAGCCGCGGATGGGCCCACCACAGCCACCCCCCGACGCCGTAGTCGTTGCACACGACCGTCCCGTCGGGGAGCGCGTCCAGCCGGTCGGCCAGTGCGGTCGGGAAGCCCTGTGGCGCGGCCGCTCGCGTGCCGGCCAGCGTCCATGCCCCGCCGAGACCGACGGCAGCCGCCACGAGCAGCGCCAGCACCTCGGCCCGGCCGAGCCCCTCGCGGCCGAGAGGGCTGCGCTCCTGCACCGCTCGGGCGAGGAGCGGGACGAGGAGCGCGGCGGCGAGCGCGACGGTCCGGCCGTGCGTCACGAGGAGGTAGCAGGCCAGGACGAGGACGCCGAGCTCGGGCCACGTCGGCGCCCGTCCCACGTTCCACAGGAGCACGAGCAGCACCGCCACGGCCCACGTGACGAGGAACGCGGGCATCCCCACGGTCGGGGGACGCCACTCGTCGATGAGCGCGGTGATCGTGCCCACCTGGAACGGTGCCGTGAGCAGGCGGGGCCCGACCGGCGTCAGCGCCGCGGCCACGAGCGACG
>JACXUW010000566.1 GCA_014763705.1 Micrococcales bacterium
CCCGCCGGAGGGCGCTGCGGACGATCTCGACGTACTCGCGGGTGCGGCCGAGGGGGTCCTCGAAGCGCACGCCGTGCCAGCCCTCGCTGACCTGCGGGCCGGACACGCCGAGCCCGAGGAGGAAGCGCCCGTGGCTCAGCGTGTCGAGGGTGGCCGCGGTCATCGCGGTCATCGCCGGCGTGCGTGCCGGGATCTGCATGACGCCGGCGCCGAGGCCGATGTGCTCGGTCTGCGCGGCGAGCCAGCCGAGGACGGTCGGGCTGTCGGAGCCGTACGCCTCCGCGACCCAGACCGAGGCGTAGCCCAGCCGGTCCGCCTCCTGCACGAGCTCGAGGAGGTCCTCGCCCATGCCCATCCCCGCGTAGCCGCCAGCCAGTCCGAGACGCATGTCCGCAGGCTAGTGGGTGCGCCCCGGGGGCCGGCGTGTCGCGATCCGGAGATCCCCTCGGCCGGCACTCCGCCAGTGGCCTCGGGGGTGCGCGGCGGTGGTCCGAGTTGACGGCCGACAGTCTCGGCTGAAGGCGTCGGAGTCCTTGGGAGACAGTCGTTTACCTGTGGATGGCATGGGTGGCGTGTCGGTGGGCGGCGGTAGGATGAGGGCAGCAGGAAGGGGGGCTCCCATGGCCACGACGACCACCGTGACGACCGGTCCGACGGATGTCGTGGCCGCTGCGCGCGCGGCGCGGCGGCTGGTCGAGCAGGTGCTCTCTCCGTCCAGGGTCCACGGTTCGGTCGAGGAGTGGTCGGCGGCGGTCGGTGAGCTGCAGTCGCTCATCGACGTCGCCACCGCCGCGCAGGACGAGGCGATCGTGCGGCTGGCGGCGATCGAGCCCGAAGTCCTCGACGACGGAGAGCCGGTCGAGACCCACCGCGCGCTCGGGCACGTGTCGCTGGACGCGGCACCGGTCGTCTCCGGGGTCCTGAACGTGTCGGCGGTGCACGCCGAACGGCGGGTGCGGGACGCGGTGCGTCGCGCGGCCGACGGTCCGGACGGGACGGAGTCGTGCACCGGGCTCGGCGGTCTCCACGCGGCGATGGCCGCGGGTCGCCTCGACGGGTACCGCGCGGGCGTGGTCGCGTACGAGCTCGAAGGGGTCCCGGCCGAGGCCGCCCGCGCCGTCATCGCCGCTCTCGAGGAGTCGCTCGAGCGGGAGGACGCGACCCGGCTCCGGCGCCGGGTGCGGCGGGTCCTGGCGCGCATCTCCCCCGACCTGCTTCGGCAGCGCGCAGTCCGAGCCCGCTCTCAGTCGTCGCTGCGGCGCTGGGTCGACGAACCGGGCGTCGACACCTGGCTGGGCACCTTCCCCTCCGAGGAGGCGTGCGCCGCGTGGGCCGCGATCGACGCGTTGGCGCAGCGGTACGTCACCGACGGCACCTGCGACCGCATCGAGCGCGCCCGGGCCAAGGCCCTGACCGACCTCGTGACGAGCCACGCCACCATCGACCTCCAGGTTCATGTCGTCGCAGCTGCCGACGCTCCCGAGCCGGACCGCCGGACCGCGAGCACCGGTGACCCCGGCGACCTCGTCGCCGTCCACGGGCTGGCCCCGGGAGAGCCCGTCCTGGTCGCCGGCGACTGGCTCGAGCAGGCCATCGCCGGGACCACTGCCCGGGCGGACCGGTACGGCCGCGTCGTCCTCGACCCCACCACCGGAGCCCTCACCGCTGCCGACGACGGCCTCGACACCGACGCCTACCGCCCCGGGGTGCGCCTCGCCGGCCTCGTGCGGACCCGCGATGGGCACTGCCGCTTCCCCGGGTGCCACGTCGCCGCCCGCTTCTGCGACCTCGAC
>JACXUW010000107.1 GCA_014763705.1 Micrococcales bacterium
GCTTCACCGAGATCGTCGGTGTCGCGGTGCTCGCCGCCATCCTGTCCGCTGGCGGCACCTTCGCCGCGACCCGGCTGGCCGACGACACGCAGGCGGCTTCCAGCGCCTCCGCGTCGAGCCAGCTGGGTCGCGGCACGGACACGGGGCCGGTGCAGCAGGCGAGCGCCTCCGCCCCGAACTGGACGGCCACGGCGGCCGCGGTCTCCCCGAGCGTGGTGTCGATCACCGCGCAGCTCCAGGGCGGTGAGGCGCAGGGATCCGGCGTCATCATCGACCGGTCCGGCCACGTCGTGACGAACAACCACGTGGTCGCGGGGGCGCAGAAGCTCCAGGTGACGCTCGCCGACGGCCGGACCTTCGCCGCCACCGTCAAGGGCACCGACCCGTCCACCGACCTGGCCGTCGTGACGATCGACAAGGCCCCGAGCGGCCTGACGCCGATCGCGATGGGCGACTCCGACGCGCTGAAGGTGGGCGACCCGGTCATGGCGGTCGGGAACCCGCTGGGCCTCGCCGGCACCGTGACGACCGGCATCGTCAGCGCCCTCAACCGTCCGGTGACCACCCAGGCCGAGCAGCAGCAGCCGCAGCAGCAGAACCCGTTCGGCGGCAGCTTCCAGCAACAGCAGCAGACCTCCGAGCCGGTCGTGACCAACGCCATCCAGACCTCGGCGGCGATCAACCCCGGGAACAGCGGTGGCGCGCTCGTCAACGCCGCCGGCCAGCTCGTCGGCATCAACTCCGCGATCGCCTCGCTCGGCTCCTCGGGCAGCGGCCAGTCCGGCAGCATCGGCATCGGCTTCGCGATCCCGGTCACCGAGGTGCGCTCGATCACCCAGCAGCTCATCGACAAGGGCGCGGCCGAGCACGCCTACCTCGGCGTCTACCCGCAGGACGGCAGCGCCTCGGACGGCACGGCCACCCGCGCCGGCGCCGAGATCACCAAGGTCGGCGCGGGTACCCCGGCGGCCAAGGCGGGTCTGCGGGCCGGTGACGTCGTCGTCGCGCTCGACGGTGACCCGGTGGACGGCGCGCAGTCGCTCGTCGGCTACGTCCGCGAGCAGACCGTCGGCAGCACGGTCACCCTCACCGTCCTGCGCGACGGGAAGAGCATCGAGGTCAAGGCCACCCTCGTGGCCACACCGACCACCACGAACTGACCCGCAGAGGGTCGCCGGCGGGGCGCCCGGGCACGGATGAGTAGCCGTGCTCAGGCGCCCCGTTCCCGTGCGCCGGGACCCTTGGGGACATGACGCACCGGGACGACGTGGCACGGCTCGAGGTCGAGTTCGCCGAGGCCATGCAGCGGATGTACTCCGTCGGCAACGGCCTGGCACGGCTCCGCGCCGGCCTCGAGCCCGGCGTCGACCTCGGCATCGTCGGCTTCGACGGGTCCGAGACCGCCTCGATGCACCACCTCACGTCCGTCGCCCAGCCCTTCGACGCCATCGCCGAGGAGTCGCTGCGGCTCGTCAGCTCGGCGCTCGTCGGCGACCCGGCCCCCGACGAGGGGCGCCTGCTCCTGCCCACCCTGACCACCTCCCGCAGCACCCGGGCCTGACCGGCCTCCCCCCTCCCCCGCGCACCACCCCGACGAAGGAGTCACCCGATGACGCGCACCGTCCGCACGACCAGCCTGGCCCTGGCCATCGCCGGAGCACTCACCCTGAGCGCCTGTGGCGGAGGTGGGTTCAAGGACGACAGCGGCTCCAGCGCCCCCGCCTCGGCGAGCGGCCCGGTCGACCTCAAGATGCTCATCGCGTCCTCCGGCGACGCCGAGACCAACGCCGTCAAGGCGGCCGCCGACGCCTGGGCCAAGAAGAGCGGGAACACCGTGACGGTCACTGTCGCGAGCGACATGAACCAGCAGCTCGCCCAGGGCTTCGCGAGCGGCAAGCCGGCCGACGTCTTCTACCTCGACGCCTCGCGGTTCGCCGACTACGCGAAGAACGGCAGCCTCTTCGCCTACGCCGACCAGTTCAAGGACAACAGCGACTTCTACGAGTCGCTGCGCCAGACCTTCACCTACGACGGCAAGCAGTACTGCGTCCCCAAGGACTTCTCCACCCTCGCCCTCGAGATCAACACCGACTCCTGGGCCAGGGCCGGGCTCACCGACGCCGACGTCCCGACGACGTGGGAGCAGCTCGAGGCCGTCTCGAAGAAGCTGACGACCAAGGACCAGGTCGGGCTCGGCATCGGGGTCGGGATCGACCGGCTCGGCGCCTTCGTCGTGCAGAACGGCGGCTGGTGGCTCTCCGAGGACGGCACCAAGCCGACGGCGAGCACCCCGGCCGTCACCGAGGCGCTCCAGTACGTGCAGCGCAACGTCAAGGCCGGCAACTTCAAGATGTCCAACCAGCTCGACTCCGGCTGGGGCGGTGAGGCGTTCGGCACCAAGAAGGCCGCAATGACGATCGAGGGCAACTGGATCAAGGGCGCGGTGAAGAACGACTACCCCGACCTCAAGTACAAGACCGTCGAGCTGCCCGCCGGGCCGAAGGGCAAGGGCACCCTCCAGTTCACCCAGTGCTGGGGCATCGCCTCCGACTCCACGGCCCAGGCGCAGGCCGTCGACCTCGTGAAGTCCCTGACGACGGTCGAGCAGCAGATGGCCTTCGCCGATGCGTTCGGGGTCATGCCGAGCCGGCAGTCCGCGGCCGACCAGTACAAGACGAAGTTCCCGGAGGACGCCCCGTTCATCGCCGGTGGTGAGTACGGCCACGGCCCGATCAACGCCCCGGGGATGGAGCAGGTGGTCGCCGACCTCAACTCCAAGCTCGAGAACTTCGGCGGCGCCGACCTGTCGAGCGTCCTCAAGGGCTTCGACACCAACGCCGGCGCGGTGCTCGGGAAGTGACCACCACCCAGACGTCCGTGGGGTCCGGCACCGGCCGGGCCCCACGGGGCGGGGTCCCGGGCGCCGGACGCCGCCGCGGGGCGCCGCAGCGTCAGTCCGGCGCCGGATGGCTGTTCGTCACGCCGGTGCTCGTCGTCCTCGGGCTGTTCCTCGTCGTGCCCATCGTCATGGCGCTGTGGGTCTCGTTCACCGACTGGTCCGGCCGGGGCAGCCCCTTCTCGACCGGGGTCGGCTTCGTCGGGACCGACAACTACCGGGCGCTGCTCGCGGGTCCCGGCCTCTCGCAGCAGGACTTCATGATCTCGCTGCGCAACACCTTCTACTACGTCATCGGCGTCGTGCCCCTCCAGACCGTCGGCGCCCTGCTCCTCGCCGTCATCGTCAACCAGCGCTTCCTCAAGGGACGCACCTTCTTCCGCACCGCCTTCTACTTCCCGTCGGTCGTCTCCTCGGTCGCGATCTCCCTCGTCTTCCTCTTCCTCTTCACCGGCACCGGTGCGGTCAACCGCTTCCTCGGGATCTTCGGGATCGACGGCCCCACGTGGTTCTCCGACCCGCGTGGCCTCATCCACCTCGTCGGCCAGGGCCTCGGATTGTGGAGCATCGACCAGCCACCGGCGGGGCTCAACGACACGGTCGTGGCCGGTCTTCCGGTGTGGCAGTGGATCTCCGGGCCGTCGGTCGCGCTCTCGGCGATCATGCTCCAGGTCGTCTGGACGACGACCGGCACCTTCATGCTCATGTTCATCGCCGCCCTCCAGGACCTGCCCACCGAGGTCGAGGAGGCCGCGCTGGTCGACGGCGCGAACCGCTGGCAGCGGTTCCGGAACGTCACCGTCCCGCACCTGCGCCCGACGATCCTCCTCGTCGTGACGCTCGGGGTGATCGGCACCTGGCAGGTGTTCGACCAGATGTACGTCATGACCCAGGGCGGGCCGGCGAAGACGACGCTCACGCCGGCCTACCTCTCGTACCAGGCCGCCTTCGGCCAGCAGCAGTGGGGCCAGGGCGCCGCGATCGCGTTCATCCTCTTCGTGCTCATCTTCGTGCTCACCTCGCTGCAGCGCTTCGTCCTGCGCGACAAGGACGAGGCGGCCCGCAAGCGGGCCGAGCGGCGGCAGCGACGGCAGCAGCGGGCGGCCGGATCGGGGGCGGCGGCATGAGCGACCTCGCCCCCACCGACAGCGTCGCCCCGGAGGCCCGGGCCCGGGCCGAGGCCGAGCTCATGCGACCGATGCGGGCAGGGACCGCCGCCGAGCGGTCGGGCGGCCGGGGCAGGAAGCTGGCCGTCTACCTCGCCCTCGTCGTCTTCGCGGTCATCTACATCTACCCGTTCGTGGTCCAGCTCTCCACCTCGCTCAAGACCAACGGGGACGCCGTCGGGCGGCCCCTCGGCCTCGTCCCGAACCCGGTGACGACCGAGGCGTTCCGGCGGCTCGCCGAGACCGACTTCCCGTTGTGGTTCACCAACTCGGTCGTCGTCACCGTCTGCGTCACCGTCGGCCGGGTGTTCTTCAACTCGCTCGCGGGCTACGCGCTGGCCCGGCTGAGGTTCCGGGGCCGCGAGGCGGTCTTCACGGCGATCCTCGCCGTGCTGGCGGTGCCGGGCATCGTCCTGCTCATCCCGAAGTTCCTCGTGCTCAACTACCTCGGGATCTACAACACCTACCCGGCGCTCATCCTCCCGCTGCTCGTCGACGCCGCCGGCGTCTTCATCATGAAGCAGTTCTTCGAGACGATTCCCGCCTCGGTCGAGGAGGCGGCCCGGATCGACGGCGCCGGCACCTTCCGGATCTTCTGGTCGATCGTGCTGCCGATGGCCCGCCCGGCCGTCATCACCCTGACCATCCTCTCGTTCCAGGGGTCGTGGAACGAGCTGGCGCACTTCATCATCGCCGCCGACGACCCGCGCCTGTACACCCTGACCCGCGGCGTCGCGAGCCTGACCTCCGGCGGACTGGGCTCGGGCAACCAGTTCCCGATCACGATGGCCGCCGGCCTGCTCATGACCATCCCGACGGCGCTGGTCTTCGTCCTCTTCCAGCGCTACTTCACCCAGGGCGCCAACGCCGGCGCCGAGAAGGGCTGAGGACCACCCCGGGGCGCGCCCCGGGGGACGCGGCACGCCGCCCCGGACGGTGAGGGTCCGGGGCGGCGTGTGCCGGGCGGCGACGTCAGCGCACGAGGCTGCGCAGCACGTACTGGAGGATGCCGCCGTTGCGGTAGTAGTCGGCCTCACCGGGGGTGTCGATCCGGACGACCGCGTCGAACGAGGTCTCCGAACCGTCCTCGGCGGTGGCGACGACCGAGACGGTGCGCGGCGTCGTGCCGTCGTTGAGGGCCTCGATCCCGGTCACCGAGAACGTCTCCGTGCCGGCGAGCCCGAGGGACTCGGCCGACTCGCCCTGCGGGAACTGGAGCGGCAGGACGCCCATCCCGATGAGGTTGGAGCGGTGGATGCGCTCGTAGGACTCGGCGATGACCGCCTTGACCCCCAGCAGCGCGGTGCCCTTGGCCGCCCAGTCGCGCGAGGACCCGGAGCCGTACTCCTTGCCGGCGAGGACGACGAGCGGGACACCGGCCGCCTGGTAGGCGGCGGAGGCGTCGTAGATGGTCGTCTGCTCGCCGCCGGCGAGGAAGTTGCGGGTGAAGCCGCCCTCGACGCCGTCGAGGAGGAGGTTCTTCAACCGGATGTTCGCGAAGGTGCCGCGGATCATCACCTCGTGGTTGCCACGCCGCGAGCCGTAGGAGTTGAAGTCCTTGCGCTCGACGCCGTGCTCGGCGAGGTAGGTGCCGGCCGGGCTGTCGCCCTTGATCGACCCCGCCGGGCTGATGTGGTCGGTGGTCACGGAGTCGCCGAGCTTCGCCAGGACCCGCGCGCCGCTGATGTCGGACACGGGCTCCGGGTCCATCCCCATGCCCTCGAAGTACGGGGGCTTGCGGACGTAGGTGGAGTCGGCGTCCCAGTCGAAGGTGTCGCCCTCCGGCGTCGGCAGCGACTGCCAGCGCTCGTCGCCGGCGAACACGTCGGCGTAGTCCTCGGTGAACATCTCCTGGCTGATCGCCCGCTGGATGGTCGCCTCGACGTCGGCCGGGGCCGGCCAGATGTCGCGGAGGAAGACGTCGGCGCCGGACTCGTCCTGCCCGAGCGGCTCGGTCTCGAAGTCGAAGTCCATCGTCCCGGCGAGCGCGTAGGCGATGACCAGCGGCGGCGAGGCGAGGTAGTTCATCTTGACGTCGGGGTTGATCCGGCCCTCGAAGTTGCGGTTGCCGGAGAGCACCGAGACGACGGCCAGGTCGTTGTCGTTGATGGCCTGGCTGATCTCGTCGTTCAGCGGGCCCGAGTTGCCGATGCAGGTCGTGCAGCCGTAGCCGACGAGGTGGAAGCCGAGCTTCTCGAGGTAGGGCCACATGCCGGCCTTCTCGTAGTAGCCGGTGACGACCTTCGAGCCCGGCGCCATCGAGGTCTTGACCCACGGCGCGACCGTGAGGCCGCGCTCGACGGCGTTCTTCGCGAGCATCGCGGCGGCCATCATCACCGACGGGTTCGAGGTGTTCGTGCACGAGGTGATCGAGGCGATCGAGACGATGCCGTGGTCGATCTCGAACGACGCGCCGTCGGCGGTCGTCACGGTGACCTTCTTCGACGGGCGGCCGGCACCGTGCGAGTGCGCCGGGGCGTCACCGCCGTTGCGGCCGTCCGGGCTGCCCTGCGGGGTCGGGTCGGAGGCCGGGAAGGACGAGGCCTCACCGTCCGAACCCTCCTCGTGCGAGACGTACGTGGGCAGCACCTCGCGGAAGGACTGCTTGGCCTCGGTGAGGACGATGCGGTCCTGGGGACGCTTCGGGCCGGCGATCGACGGCACGACGGTCGACAGGTCGAGCTCGAGGTACTCGCTGTAGCGGGCCTCGCGGCTCGGGTCGAGCCACATCCCCTGCTCCTTGGCGTACGCCTCGACGAGCGCGACCGACTCCTCGGAGCGGCCGGTGAGGCGCAGGTAGTCGAGGGTGACGCCGTCGATCGGGAAGATCGCGCAGGTGGAGCCGAACTCGGGGCTCATGTTGCCGATCGTCGCGCGGTTGGCCAGCGGCACCGCCGCGACGCCCTCACCGTAGAACTCGACGAACTTGCCGACGACACCGTGCTTGCGCAGCATCTCGGTGATCGTGAGGACCACGTCGGTGGCGGTGGCGCCGTCCGGGATCGCGCCGGACAGCTTGAAGCCGACGACCCGCGGGATGAGCATCGAGACCGGCTGGCCGAGCATCGCGGCCTCGGCCTCGATGCCGCCGACGCCCCAGCCGAGGACGCCGAGGCCGTTGACCATCGTCGTGTGGCTGTCGGTGCCGACGCAGGTGTCGGGGTAGGCGACGCCGTCCCTGACCATGACGGTGCGGGCCAGGTGCTCGATGTTGACCTGGTGGACGATGCCGGTGCCCGGCGGGACGACCTTGAAGTCGTCGAACGCGGTCTGGCCCCAGCGGAGGAACTTGTAGCGCTCGCCGTTGCGCTGGTACTCGATCTCGACGTTGCGCTCGAAGGCGTCGGCCCGGCCGAAGACGTCGATCTGCACGGAGTGGTCGATGACGAGCTCGGCCGGGGCGAGCGGGTTGATCTTCGTCGCGTCGCCGCCGAGGTCCTTCATCGCCTCGCGCATCGTCGCGAGGTCGACGACGCACGGCACCCCGGTGAAGTCCTGCATGATGACGCGCGCCGGCGTGAACTGGATCTCGGTGTCCGGGTCGGCGTTCTCGTCCCAGCCGCCGAGGGCGCGGATGTGGTCGGCGGTGATGTTCGCGCCGTCCTCCGTGCGCAGCAGGTTCTCGAGCAGCACCTTGAGGCTGTACGGGAGGGTCTCGTGGCCCTCGACCGACGCGAGCCGGTAGATCTCGTAGGACTGCTCACCCACCTCGAGCGTTCCGTGGGCGTCGAAACTGTTCGTGCTGGCCACCGGGTCTCCCTTCCGGGTCGCTGCGTCGTCGCGCGGTCCCGTCATTTATCTTGACGTCAAGATATCTAACCACACCGGGTCGGTCCCGTCGAGCCTATGCCCGCCGTGTGGGTGTCGCGAGGGCGTGCTCCGGCCGGTGCTCGGACGCGTGCTCGGACCGGGTCAGAGGTCGTCGAGGACGGCCAGGGTGCGGACCCACGCCCGCGACCCGGTGTCGACCTGGTCGAGGTGGTCGCCCGGCACCTCCACGAGGGTGGCGTCACCACCCGCCGCCCGGGCGGCCGCGACGTAGGCCTGCGACTGCGCGATCGGGACCGTCCCGTCGTCGGACCCGTGGACGCACCGGACCGGGACCCCGGCGGGGACGAGTGCGGCCGGGTCGGACACGGCGTACGCATCGGGGTGCTCGAGGGGTGGTCCGCCGAGGAATGCCTGGACCGCTCCCGCGCCGAGGTCCTGCTCGGCGGCAGCGCGCAGGTCGAGGACCCCGGCCTGCGCGACGACGTGGGTCGGCACGACCCGGGCGGACCGCCACCGCGCGAGCCGGCGCCGGGTCGCGGCCCACACGGCGAGCTGGCCCCCGGCGGAGTGCCCGAGGGTGACGACCGGGCCGGCATCCGTCCGGTCGGCCAGCAGGTCGAGTGCGGCCGACACGTCGTCGAGGGTCGCCGGGTAGCCGCCCCCACCGCCGACCCGCCGGTACTCGACGGCGAGTGCCGTCCACCCCCGCGCGGCGAGGTCGGCGGCCAGCGGTCGGGCGAGCGAGACGTCGTACGCCTCGAGCCAGAAGCCGCCGTGGAGGACGACGACCGTGCCACGGGAGGCGCCGCGGGGACGGGTCAGCTCGACGAACTGGGCTGCGTCCGAGCCGTACTCGATCCGCTCGACACCGCCCTCGGAGGTGGGTGGGGTCGACGGGTCCGACGGGGCCGACGGCCGCCCGCAGCCGCCGAGCAGTCCACCGGCCGACAGGGCCGCGAGCCCGAGGGCCGTCCGCCGCGTGGGCCGCGCACCCGGCCCCCGCATCATCCGGCGTCGGGCACGAAGTGGGCCACGCACTCGACGTGGTGGGTCATCGGGAACGCGTCGAAGGCCCGCAGCGCCTCGAGCCGGTAGCCACGCTCCAGCAGCGCCGCGGTGTCGCGGGCGAGCGCCGCGGGGTCGCAGGCGACGTAGGCGACGGCCCGCGGGCGCAGGTCGGTCACCGCGCCGACCACCGCCACCCCGGCCCCGGTGCGCGGCGGGTCGAGGACGACGACGTCGGCCCGCTGCGGCAGCAGGGGCGAGCGCGTCGGACGGCGGCGGCCGGGCCCCCCGGCGCGCCCGCGTCGTCGGTCGGTGCGCGGGAGCCCGAACGCGTCGTCGACCCGCGCCCCGAGGACCACGACGTTGCCGCGGCCGGCGAGGTCGGCGGTGGCGCGGGCCACGGCGTCGCGGTCGGCCTCGACGGCGACCACCTGGCCGTC
>JACXUW010000567.1 GCA_014763705.1 Micrococcales bacterium
CGTCACCGCGCTCGGCCACACGGCGGCCGCCGCGAACACCGCCTCGACCGCCGCCGTGGTCCTCGGCGAGCAGGCCCTCGCCTGGCTCACCGACCGTGGCGTCGCCGCCCGGCTCGTCGCGCACGACGGCCGCGTCGCGACCACCCCCGCCTGGACCCTGACCCTCCCGGAGGACCCCCGATGACCTCGCCCCTGCTCTGGTACCTCAACCGCGGCACCGGCATCGTCCTCGTCGTCGTGTTCACCCTGACCGTCGTCCTCGGGGTGCTCGCCACGGGACGCTCGGTCACGCCGTGGTGGCCGCGCTTCGTCACCCAGGGCCTGCACCGCGGGCTGGCGGCGGTGTCGGTCCTCCTCCTCGCCGCGCACGCGGTGCTCGCCGTCGTCGACGAGTTCGTCGACATCCGCTGGTGGCAGGCGGTCGTGCCGTTCGGGGCGACGTACCAGCCCTTCTGGCTGGCGCTCGGGACCGTCGCGCTCGACCTCACCGCGGTCGTCGTCGCCACCTCGCTGGCCCGCACCCGGCTCCCGCACCGGCTCTGGTTCCTCGTCCACCTCACGACGTACGGCGCCTGGGCCGCCGGCGTGGTCCACGGGTTCGGCATCGGCACCGACTCCCGGGTCGGGTGGTCGCTCGTCATCACCGTCGCGTGCGTCGGCGCCGTGGCGCTCGCCGCCCTCGCGCGCGTCGTCGCGGTCCTCGTCGGCCGCTCGCGCTCGGGCCGGACCGGAGGCTCCGGCGGCCGGGGCGGCCGTGCCGCCGCCCACGCCCGGCAGCTCGTCCCCGACGGGGGCGCCCGGTGACCATCCGCCCGCCCGCGCGGGTCGAGGTCCGCCCGGGCCCGCTGCTCCTCGCCGGCGTCGACGACGGTCCGTCGCTGCGCGCCCACCGCGCCCGGCTCGGCGACCTGCCGCGGATCGAGCTGGCCGGCCTCGTCGAGCTCGCGGAGTCCGGCGCCGTGCGCGGCCGCGGTGGGGCCGGCTTCCCTCTCGGGCGCAAGATCCGCACCGTCGCCCAGGGCCGTGGGCTGCGCCCCTCCCGCCGCCCGGTCGTCGTCGTCAACGCCGCCGAGGGCGAGCCCGCGAGCGCCAAGGACGAGGCGCTGCTCGGCGTCGCGCCCCACCTCGTCCTCGACGGCGCCGAGCTGGCCGCGCGGGCCCTCGGCGCGCGTCGGGTGCACGTCGTCACCTCCGAGGACCGGCCCCTCGTCGGACGCGCGGTCGCCTCGGCGGTCGCCGAGCGCGGCGACGGGCGGATCGCCTGGACGACCCACGTCGCGGAGGGCCGGTTCGTGTCGGGCCAGGCCCGGGCCGTCCTCGAGCTGATGGCCGGCCGTCCGGGCCTGCCGGTGACCGCCTGGGCCCCCGAGGCGGTCGACGGCCACAAGGGCCGCCCGACGCTGCTGTCCAACGCCGAGTCGTGGGCCCACCTCGGCCTGCTCGCCCTCCTCGGCGCCGACGAGTACGCCCGGTACGGCACGGCCGAGGAGCCCGGGACGATGCTGCTCACCCTCACCCGGCCGGCCGACCGGCGTGGCCGGATCGACCTCGCGACCGTCGTCGAGGTCGAGCACGGCTCTGCGGCGGCCGACGTCCTCGACCCCTCGGTGCTCGCGGCGCCGCTGCTCGTCGGCGGCTTCCACGGCTCGTGGCTGCACCCGCGCGACGCGGCCCGGCTCACGTGGTCCCAGCCCCACCTCCGCTCCCTCGGAGCCGCGCTCGGGGCCGGCGCGGTCGTCTCGCTCGCCGACGGGTCGTGCCCGGTCGCGCGGAC
>JACXUW010000108.1 GCA_014763705.1 Micrococcales bacterium
GGTCAGATTGTCGCCAACCTGCTCAACGAAGGCGAGCCCAAAGTTGGCAGACTGGGTGACGGTGGATCTGTTATCCTCGCCGTCCTGGGAAACACCGACAGAGACAACCGCACCATCATTCAGTTCGCCAGTGCTGTTGTCAAAACCAGGCTGGTTGACAAAGCTTTTGTTGCGTTCACCGTACTGTTCGACGGTCGCTTGATTTTCCGAACCATACTGCGTGATCGTCGATTCGTTGGCAGTACCATCCTGAATCAGATTAAGCTGCTGACTTCCCGTCAAGCGGTTCGGCGAGCCGCGGGCACCCGGTGCGCCGGGTCACTACGCTCCGGTCATGACGCCCGAGCCCGTCGGCGTGGCCCCCGAGGACCCCGCCCCGCAGCGCGACCTCACCGCGCACCGCCGCGTCGCCACGGTGCTCGAGACCCTCGCCCTCCACCACGTCCGCCCCGAGCTGCGCCAGCTGCCCGGCGCGGTCCGCACCGCGCAGGCCGCCGCGGACGCGCTCGGGGTCACCCCGGCCGAGATCGCGAACAGCCTCGTCTTCGCCGCGACGCACCCCGACGGCACGGTCGAGCCGCTGCTCGTCCTCGCCTCGGGGGGCCACCGGGTCGACACCGCCAAGGTCGCGAGCCTGCTCGAGGTGGCCTCGCTCGACCGGGCCGACCCCGACTTCGTCCGCGAGCACACCGGGATGGCGATCGGCGGCGTCGCCCCGGTCGGCCACCCCCGGCACCTGCGCACCGTCGTCGACGTGACGCTCGGTCGCTACGACCGCGTCTGGGCAGCGGCCGGGCACAGCCACGCGGTCTTCGCGACGACCTACGACGAGCTGATCCGGATCACCGGCGGCCAGCCGATGGACGTCGCCTGACCCCTCGGGATCGTGAGGTGCCGACCGGGTCGCGACGGACCGACGACACGAAGGGCACGGAGGTTGCTCCCCCGTGCCTGTCCGACCGGCCGACATCCCCGTTCCGTGTCGTCGGCCGGTCGTCGTGACCGCCCGCCGCCCGGCCGGACGAGGGCCGCAGCTCAGAGGCCGAGTGCCTCGTGCACCTCGAGGGTCGCCGTCGAGCGGTTCATCGTGATGAAGTGCAGCCCCGGCGCGCCCTCGTCGAGCATCCGCCGGCCGAGCTCGACGGCGATCTGCACCCCGACGGCCCGCACTGCGGCCGGGTCGTCCTTGACCGCCTCGAGCCGCGCGACCACCTGCGGCGGCAGCGGCGTGCCCATCAGCTCGGACATCCGCTGGATCTGCCGGACGTTGGTCACCGGCATGAGCCCGGGCGTCACCGGCAGGTCACGCCGGGCGGCGACCCGGTCGCGCAGCCGCAGGTAGGTGTCGGCGTCGAAGACCATCTGGGTGATCGCGAACTGCGCCCCCGCGTCGGCCTTGCGCACGAGCACCTCGACGTCGTGGTCGAGGTCGGGGCTGTCCGGGTGCACGTCGGGGAAGGCCGCGACCCCGACGGTGAAGTCGCCGAGCCCGCGGACCAGCCGGACGAGGTGCTCGGCGTGGTCGAGGCCGTCCGGGTGCGGGGTCCAGGTGCCGCCGACGTCCCCCGGCGGGTCTCCGCGCAGGGCGAGCACGTTGCGGACCCCGGACGCGGCGTAGTTCCCCACGACGCGACGCAGGTCGGCGACCGACTGCCCGACGCAGGTCAGGTGGGCCAAGGGCGTCAGCGAGGTCTCGTCGGCGATCCGGCCGGTGACCCGGACGGTGCGGTCCTGGCTCGTGCCGCCGGCGCCGTAGGTGACCGACACGAACGCCGGCCGGACCCGCTCGAGGCGCCGGACGGCGTCCCACAGCTGGGTCTCGGCGGCGTCGTCCTTCGGGGGGAAGAACTCGAAGCTCACGGCCGGCCGGTCCTCGCGCAGGCGTGCCGGGATGGACGCCACGAGGTGCTCCGGGCGCCCTCCTCCGCCGTAGTGGGCCATGGCGGCGAGGGTACGCGAGGCCCGACACCGTAGGCTCGGGGCGCCGGCATCCGACCGACCGCCGGCCCCCGCCGACCAGCCAGGAGCCCTCGCGTGACCAGCGTGCTCGACACCGCCGACCTGCGGCGGCGGGTCCAGCGCGTCCTCGACGACGAGCTGGCCACCCAGGCCGGGGTGCTCGCCGAGCTCGGCCCGGACGTCGAGGACCTCCTCCACGCCGTCGGTGACCTGCTGCGCGGGGGCAAGCGGCTGCGGGCGGCCTTCCTCTACTGGGGAGCCCGGGCCGCCGGGCTCCCCGACTCCGACCCGCTCGTCCGGCTCGCCTCGGCGATGGAGCTGTTCCAGGCCGCGGCCCTCATCCACGACGACGTGATGGACGACTCGGACACCCGGCGCGGCCGTCCGGCGGCGCACCGAGCGCTCGCGACCCGGCACGTCGACCGCGGCTGGTCCGGCGACGACGCCCGCTTCGGCCTCGCCGGGGCCGTCCTCGCCGGCAACCTCTGCCTCACCTGGACCGACGAGCTCTACGCCACCTGCGGCCTCCCCGACCCCGACCTCGCCCGGGGCCGTCCCGTCTTCGACCGGATGCGCACCCAGCTGATGGCCGGGCAGTTCCTCGACGTCGTCGAGTCGGCGCGGCCCTGGGACGGCCTGCCCGACGACGAGCGGGTCGCCCGCGCCGGCCGCGTCATCCGGTACAAGAGCGCCAAGTACACGGTCGAGCACCCGCTGCTCATCGGCGCGACGGTCGGCGGGCTGGACCCCGCCGGCCTCGAGGCCCTCTCGCGCTACGGCCTCGACGTCGGCCAGGCGTTCCAGCTGCGCGACGACCTGCTCGGGGTCTTCGGCGACCCCGACGAGACGGGCAAGCCGGCCGGCGACGACCTGCGCGAGGGCAAGCGCACCGTGCTCCTCGCCCGTGCCCTCGCGGGCGTCGGCTCCGGCGAGCGCGAGCGGGTGGAGCACCTCGTCGGCCGCCCCGACCTCGGCCACGCCGACGTCGACGAGCTGCGCGGCATCATCACCGGGTCGGGGGCGGTCGGGCTCCTCGAGGACGAGATCGCCCGGCTCGCCGACTCCGCCCGCGCCGCGCTCGCCGCGGCCCCGGACCTCGAGCCGGAGGCCCGCCGGGTGCTGCTCGAGCTCGTCGCGACGGCGACCGCGCGCACGGCCTGAGCCCGCGGCCGTCGACCGGCGGAGGCTAGAAGGCCTCCTCCATGGCGCGCCGGCGCACCTCGGTCTTGAAGCCGGCGCGGATGGCGTCGAGCGGGCTGCCCTCCACCGGGAGCGTGGCGTCCGGGGTGTGCAGCCAGCGGATGATCTCGACGTCGTCCATCCCGCCGTCGGCGAGGACGGTGAAGGTGCCCTTGAGGGCGGGCAGCGGGCCGTCGTCGTCGACGAAGCCGGCGGGCACCGAGACCGCGCGGTTCGGGCCCCGGCGGACGGCGAGCAGCTCACGGTCCTCGAGGAGGGTCCGCACGGAGGACAGCCGCAGGCCGAGCCGCTCCGCGAGGTCGGGGACGGTCAGCCAGGCCGGGACGACGGTCTCGAGGTCGGCGACGGGGTCGGTCGGGGTCTCGCTCACGGCGCCAGCGTGCCACAGCGGCGGCCCGTCGGGTCCTCGGCCCCGGGCGTCCGGCCTCGGTTTCACCACACACATCACTGGCCACTCCGGTACCGTGGGCCCCAGTTATCACACAGGCCCCACGACGCACTGCAGCACCACACCCGACGAACAGGACCCCGTGACATGGTCGCCGCCGCTCCCCCGCCCGCCGCACCGCCCGTCGAGCACGTCCACACCGCCGCGCCGGTGGCCGGGCGCGTCGCCCCGCACGGATGGTCGACGTACGTCGTGCACGACGGGGACACGCTCGACGGCATCGCCCGCCGGTTCGGGACGACGGTCGGGGTGCTCGCGAGCCACAACGGGCTGCGCCACCCCGGGCTCATCCACGCCGGCGACCGCGTCGCCGTCCCGCGCACCGCCCCCGCCCGCACGGCGCCCGCCGTGGCCCGCACCGTGCACGTCGTCCGGGCCGGCGAGACGATGAGCCACATCGCGGCCCACTACCGCGTCTCCCTCGCCGGGCTGCTCAAGGCCAACCGCCTCTCCGCCGCCAGCATCATCCACCCGGGCGACCGGGTCGTCGTCCGCGGCGGCGCGGTCGCGTCGTCCGCCGCGAAGGCGAGCGCCCGGAAGGCCGCGGCGCCGGCGACGAAGACCTACACGGTCCGCGCCGGTGACACGCTGAGCGGCATCGCCGCCCGGTTCGACGTCACCGTCGCCGACCTCGCCCGCGCGAGCCGGGTCTCCCCCGGGTCGCTGCTCCAGGTCGGCCAGCGGCTGCGGGTCCCCGTCTCGGCCGCCCACGCCGTGTCCGACACCTTCAACGGGGTGCGGTACCCGGCGGCCGTCGTCGCCGCGGCCCGCCGCAACCACGACCTCCTCGCCAAGCGGTCGGTGCCGAGCCGGTCCGAGACCCGCCGGCTCGTCGCCGAGACCGCCCGCCGGCACGGGGTCGACCCGCGCCTCGCCCTCGCGGTCGCGTACAACGAGTCGGGATGGAACCAGCGGATGGTCTCGCCGGCGAACGCGGTCGGGGTCATGCAGGTCATCCCCTCCGGTGGCGACTGGGCCTCGAGCCTCCTCGGCCGGCGCCTCGACCTGCTCGACACCCGGGACAACATCACGGCCGGCGTCGTCATGCTCCGCGCCCTGGGCCGGGCCTCTTCGAGCACCGAGCAGGCCGTCGCGGGGTACTACCAGGGCCTGGCGTCGGTGCAGCAGCACGGGATGTACGCCGACACCAAGGCCTACGTGCGCACCATCCTCCAGCTGCGCCGCACCATGTGACGCGTGGGCGGCGAGACGGGGGACAGGTCGTGACTACGTACACTCCTACGGTGTCATCCACCGGCGACGCGCTCATCGGGCGCACCCTCGACGGCCGCTACCGCGTGCTGTCGCGGATCGCCGAGGGCGGGATGGCCACGGTCTACCTCGCCGTCGACGAGCGGCTCGAGCGCGAGGTCGCGCTCAAGGTGATGCGGCCGCACCTCGTCCACGACGAGACCTTCGTCAGCCGCTTCCGGCGCGAGGCGCGCTCGGCGGCGGCGCTCTCCCACCCCAACGTCGTCGCCGTCTACGACCAGGGCGAGGACGACGGTCAGGTCTTCCTCGCGATGGAGCTCGTCCCCGGCGTCACCCTCCGTGACGTCCTCAACGAGGAGGGCAGCCTGTCGCCGCGAGCCGCGCTCGACCTCGTCGAGCCGGTGCTCATGGCTCTCGCGGAGGCGCACCACAAGGGCCTCATCCACCGCGACGTCAAGCCCGAGAACGTCATCATCAACGACAACGGCACGGTCAAGGTGGCCGACTTCGGCCTGGCCCGCGCCGTCTCGAGCCAGACGATGACGAGCTCGTCGGGGGTGCTGCTCGGCACCGTGGCCTACCTCTCCCCCGAGCAGGTCGAGCGGGGCATCGCCGACGCCCGTTCCGACGTCTACGCCACCGGGCTCGTCCTCTTCGAGATGCTCACCGGGACCAAGGCGTTCACCGGAGAGACCCCGATCCACGTCGCGTACCAGCACGTCCACGGTGGGGTGCCGGCGCCGTCCTCCCGGGTGGAGGGCCTGCCGCCGGCCCTCGACGACCTCGTCGCCGTCGCGACTGCCCGCGACCCCGACGAGCGGCCCGCCGACGCCGCCGAGCTGCTCCAGCTGGTCCGGCGCACCCGGGCCAGCCTCACCCCGGCCGTCCTCGACGCCCGCCCGGCCGGGGTCGCCGCGGCGGCGGCGGTGAGCACCCCGACCGCCACGGCGGCCCTGCCCGTGCGCGGTCGCACCGCGCTGGCCACCGGCGGCTCCGCGCGCACGACGGCCATCGCGCTCGAGCCGCGCCCGCTCGAGGGCGTCGTCCTCGACGACGGGCGGCGGCGCCGCTCGTGGTGGCCGGCCGCCCTCGTGGCCGTCCTCCTCGCCGCCGCCACCGGGTGGTTCTTCCTCCTCGGCCCGGGCGCCACGACCACCGTGCCGTCGGTCCTCGACCGGCCGCAGGCCCAGGCCGTGGCCGCCCTGCGCGACGCCCACCTGGACCCCACGGTGGCCCAGGCGTTCTCGGAGACGGTCACCGCCGGCACGGTCGTGCAGGTCGACCCGGGGGTCGGGGCGTCGGTGCGCCGCGGTTCCGAGGTGATCGTCACGGTGTCCAAGGGACCGGAGCGCTACGCCGTGCCCGACCTCGCCGGCTCGAGCACGGCCGAGGCCAGGCGCCAGCTCGCGTTGACCAACCTCACCCTCGGCAAGGTCACCCAGGCCTACTCCGACACCGTCCCGGACGGCCAGGTCGTCTCGAGCACGCCGAAGGCCGGGACCCAGCTCAAGCGAGGCGCGGCGGTCGCCCTCGTCGTCTCCCGGGGACGCCAGCCGATCAAGGTCCCGGACTTCACCGGCAAGAAGGCGAGCGAGGCCCAGCAGGCGCTCGCCAAGCTCGGCCTCACCGTCGACGCCACGCAGCAGGAGAACAGCGACACCGTCGCCAAGGGTGACGTCATCAGCCAGTCCCCGCGCGACGGGACGCTGTTCAAGGGCGACAAGGTCACCCTCGTGGTCTCGAAGGGGCCGGTGATGGTCGACGTGCCGGACGTCATCGGCAAGCAGGTCGACGACGCCCGCCGCATCCTCGAGGCCGCCGGCTTCAAGGTGGTGGTCGAGAAGGCCCTCGGCGGCATCTTCGGCACCGTCCGGTTCCAGGACCCGGACCGGGGGCAGGCGCCCAAGGGCAGCACGGTCACCGTCACGATCGTCTGACCGCCGGTGCCCGACTCCCCCCGCCTCGCCCGCGTGGCGACGCTCCTCCTGCTCTTCGTCACGGCCGTCTGGGGCTCGACCTTCTTCCTCATCCGCGACCTCGTCGTGTCAGTGCCGCCGGCCGACTTCCTCGCCGTCCGCTTCGCTATCGCGGCCCTCGTCATGGGCGCCGTCTTCCGCCGGCAGACCCTGGCGCTCTCCCGCCGCGACGTACGCCTCGGCGTCGGGCTCGGGGTGCTCTACGGGCTCGCGCAGGTCCTCCAGACGGTCGGGCTGCAGCACACGGACGCGTCGGTCAGCGGGTTCGTCACCGGCACCTACGTCGTCCTCACGCCGGTGCTCGGCGCACTCCTGCTGCGCGACCGGGTCGACGGCGTCACCTGGGTCGCGGTGCTGCTCACGACGGCCGGGCTGGCGGTCCTGTCGCTGCGTGGCCTCGCGGTCGGCTACGGCGAGGGTGTGACGCTCGCCTCGGCGGTCCTCTACGCCGGGCACATCATCGTCCTCGGCCGCTGGTCCACACCGCGGGCGGCCGTCGGGCTGGCCACCGTCCAGGCCGCGGTCATCGCGGTCGTCGCCGCCGTCGCGGCCGTGCCCGGCGGGCTGACCCTCCCCTCCGGGGGTGGGCAGTGGGCCTCGGTGCTCTACATGGCCCTCGTCGCGGGCGCCGCCGCCCTGTGGGCGCAGACCTGGGCACAGGCGCACCTCACTGCGACCCGGGCGGCGATCATCATGGCGATGGAGCCCGTGTTCGCGGCGCTCTTCGCGGTCGTACTCGGCGGGGAGTCGACGACCGTCCGGCTGCTGCTCGGCGGTGGCCTCGTCGTCGCGTCGATGTACCTCGTCGAGCTGCGCGGGATGCTCTCGCGCCGCCGGAGACGCGGGGCGACGGCGGCCGAGGACCCGCCCGTCGAGGCACTGCACCACGACGTCTGAACGCCGGCCCGGGGTCGAGGTCTCGCGACATGCGGATGCGCGGGGCGTCCGGTCGGCATGTCGCGCGACCTCGACGGGCTCCCACGGCGGATCCGGTCGGACGCGGCTCAGAGCTGGAAGAGGCGCAGGCAGATCTCGTAGCAGCGCGCGACCGACGCGGGGTCGTGGAGGTCGCCCGGGCACTCGGTGACCAGCCGGGCCCGCTCGCGCACGGCCTGCCCCGGGTCGGGTGAGACGAGGTCGAGGCAGAGCCCGGTGACGACGGCGCTCGCGTCGTGCTCGTCGAGGTCGTCGAGGACCAGGCCGTCGTGGAGCAGGGTCGCGGCCTCGGCGAACACCTCACGGGCCATGTCCCGGTCGACCTCGGGACGCGCGTCGGCGACCCACTCGGCGGTCGCGAGGAGCTGGTCGTAGGGCGGATGGGTCGGCACCGGTCGCACGAGGCGAGGCTGGCACCCCCGCGGGCGAGGCGACAACCGGTTTCCTCCGCGAACGTGTGTGAAGAACGTCGGTATGGCGACGCTCTTCACACACGTTCGCGCAGAGGGGTGGCGGGCCGGGGGGAAGCCGGGTCAGGCGGCGGCGAGGACCTCGCGGGCCGCGGCCACGGCGGCGTCGGTGCCGGCGTCGTCGACGTCGAGGTGCCACACGAGGCGGACCGCGCGGGGTCCGACCGCGTACGTGCGCACCCCGCGGGCGAGCAGGGCGTCGACGAACTCCGTCGCGGTGAGGCCGGCCGCCCCGACGTCGAGGACGACGATGTTCGTCTCGACCGTCGCGGGGTCGACGACGCCGGGCGCCGCGGCCGCGCAGGCCTCGGCGAAGCGCCGGGCCCGGGCGTGGTCGTCGGCGAGCCGCTCGACGTGGTGCTCGAGCGCGTGCAGGCCGGCCGCCGCGAGGATGCCGACCTGGCGCATCCCGCCGCCGTACCGCTTGCGCCAGACCCGGGCCTCGGCCATCGCGTCGGCCGACCCCACGAGGACCGACCCCACCGGCGCGCCGAGCCCCTTGGACAGGCAGACCGAGACGGTGTCGAACTCGCGGCCGTAGTCGGCCAGCGCCACCCCGGACGCCACGTGGGCGTTCCAGAGCCGCGCGCCGTCGAGGTGCATCGCCACCCCGCGCTCGCGGGTCGCCGCACGCACCTCGCGGATGGCCCCGAGCGGCTGCACCGTGCCGCCGCCGAAGTTGTGCGTGTTCTCGACCACGACGAGCGCGGTCTCGACCTGGTACGGCCCGACCCCGGTCGTCACGAGGGACATCGGCCCAGCCGGGTCGAGCAGCCCGCGCTCGCTGGCCCACGTGCGGCTCGTGATGCCGGAGAACACCGCGGCCGCCCCGAGCTCGGCGCGCACGACGTGGGCCTGCTGGTCGGAGACGAGCTCCCGGCCCGGCGCGACGTGGAGGCGCAGCCCGAGCTGGTTGGCCATCGAGCCGGTCGGGGTGAAC
>JACXUW010000568.1 GCA_014763705.1 Micrococcales bacterium
CCCGGTGGCTCTTCTCCAGCGGCTGCACGCCCAGGGGGTCGACCTGTGGTGCGGCGCCACGGACGAGGGCGGGGTGCTCCGGCTGTCCGTCGCGCCCTACACGACGGCCGAGGACGTCGACCACGGGGTGGCCGTCCTCGACCGGGTCCTGGCCCGCGCCGCCTGAGCCGCGCCGGACCGGGTCGCGGTCAGGTGCCGAGGTCGGGGGACGGCGCGTCGGCGGCCCGGACGGGCGCGCGCCCCGTGAGGTCCTGGCACCAGGCGTCGAGGTCGGCGCCACCGGCGGCGGACACGAGGACCCGACCCTCGAGCGACTCCAGGTCGAGCGAGCCCTCCGCGTGGGCGACGCAGAGCTCGTCGACGGGGCGGACGCCGGCCGGGTCGACAGCACCGGTGGCCGTCGGCGAGGGCGTCGTCGTCGCGGGCTCGGTGTCCACCTGCTGGGTGACGACCCGGACCGAGCCGTCGAAGGCACCGGTCCAGTAGAGGAGGACGGTCGAGGCGAGCACGAGCATGAGGTTCGCGACGAGGAGGGCGGGCAGCAGGACGCGGCGCGGCTCCAGCTCCGGTTCGTCGGCCTCGGCCCGGGTCCGGCGACGCCGTCGGGGCGCTTCCTCCAGCGGCCGGTCGTGCCGCGAGGAGCGGGTCGGTGGCGCCACGGCGGGCGGGCGGCCGCGTCGGGAGGCTCGCGTCTCCGGCTCGTCCGGGAGCACGGGGACCACCGCGACCGCTGGGGTCACCGCCTCGGAGGGGTCGGCGACGAACCCGGCCGGCAGCGCGCCGGACCTCCCGTCGCGGCGGGCGCGGCGACGATCGGACCGGCTCATCTGCTCCAGCTCACGCCGACGCGACGCCCGCGTCGGGAGCTGCATGGGGTCTCCCTGCATGCCGCAGAGTCTGGGAGCGCCGCCCGTCGTCGGTTGAGGGATTCTCGTCGACCCTGGCCGTTCGGAGGACCCGGTTCGGCCGTCCGCCCGGTGCACGGCGACGGAATCCGTGACGCCACGCCGGCCGAGGGTCTGCCGAATGCGTTTGCCGCCGTCCTCGCGGTGGCCTTGACTGGCCGGCATGACGACGACCGGAGCCGCCCCGTGCCGCTGAGCCACGCCCACCTCGCCCACGACCGGGAGGGCCCGGCGGGCGCCCCGGTCCTCGTCCTGCTCCACGCCGGCGTCGCCGACCGGCGGATGTGGGACCCGGTGTGGCCGGACCTCACGCGGGACCACGACGTCGTCCGACCGGACCTGCGCGGCTTCGGGGACTCGGCCACCCTGCCGGACGGCCCACTCGACCCGCGGGCCGACGTCATCGGCCTGCTCGACGACCTCGGGGTCGGCCGCTGCCACCTGGTCGGCGCCTCCTTCGGGGCGGGTGTCGCCGCGGAGGTCGCGCTGACGCGGCCCGAGCGGGTGGTCTCCCTCGTCCTGGCCCCGCCCGGCGGCAGCCTGCTGGTGACGCGGACGCCGGACCTCGCGGCCTTCGGCGCGGCGGAGTCGGCCGCCCTCGCGGCGGGGGACCTCGACGCCGCGGTCGCCGCGAACGTCGACACCTGGGTGGTGGGCCCCTCGCGCGACGCGGGCGACGTCGACCCCGCCGTCCGGGAGGCCGTGGCGCGGATGCAGCGACGGGCGTTCGAGGTGGGCGCCGCGTTCGAGGACGTCGAGGAGGCCGAGCTGGACCCGCCCGTCGCCGAGCGGTACCGCGACCTCGTCGCGCCGACCCTCGTGCTCGTCGGCGACCACGACCTCGAGACCACCCACGACGCGG
>JACXUW010000569.1 GCA_014763705.1 Micrococcales bacterium
GAGCAGGAGGGCCGCCACTGCTCCGGGCAGGGCGGTCCGCAGGTGGGTCCGTGTTCTCCGAATGTGTCCCTTCGCGTTCATCACGGCGCAGCTTTCGACAGGTCCTCGGCCGGTCGCCGCGCCCGTCGGGATCGGTGGAGCGCGCCCGCCCGTGGCCGACCTCATCGTCCTGCTGGCGGGCGGTGCGGGACCCCCGAGGAGACCGGCCTCACAGCATGGCCCTCACCACATCGCGCACCGGTGGTCCGGCCGCGTCGTGCGGCCACCGCGCGCCGCGGCGGCCGCAGGAGCAGGTCTCCCGTACCGTCCATCCGCAGGCGTCCGCGCGTTCGTGGGCCGACGGGAGGGGGAGGCGTGGTCGACGACCTCGGCATCGCCCGGTGGCGCTTCCGGACGCTGCTCCTGGACGGGGCCTCCGCGCCCGACACGCCCGCGGCCGTCCGCTCGCTCCTCGCCGTCCAGGCCGAGAATCTGGACCAGACCGGATGGGCCCTCGCCGCCCGCACCCGAGGCCTCACCCCGGCCGGGCTCGCCGGCCTCATCGGGTCCGGCGAGCTCGTCCGCACCCACGTGCTGCGTCCGACGTGGCACCTGACCCACCGCGACGACGCCCGGTGGCTCCTCGAGCTGACCGGCCCCCGGGTGCGCCAGCAGGTCGGCCGGCAGCTCGAGCGCGACCTCGGCCTGTCCCCGGCACGGGTCGCGCGGCTCGGCGACGTCGTCGAGGACGCGGTGACCCGAGACCCCGACCGCACGCGCGAGCAGCTGGCCGAAGCGCTCCGGGCGGCCGGTCACGAGCTGAGCGGCATGCAGCTCATGGTGCTGCTCGTCGTCCTCGAGCTCGACCTGCGGATCGGGAGTGGGCGACCGGTGCCCGACGGAGGAACGGGGGTCCACACCTACTCCCCTCTGGCACAACGACTCCCGACGTCCCCGATGGCGGACCGGGACGAGGCGCTCGCCGAGCTGGCGCGCCGGTACGTCGTCGGCCACGGCCCGGCGACCGAGCGCGACCTCGCGTACTGGGCGACCCTTCCCCTCGGCGACGTGCGGGCCGGACTGGCCGGCGCCGCCGAACACCTGGAGTCGTTCGAGCACGACGGGCGCACCTTCTGGCACGCCGCGGGCGACGGGCCGCCCCGCCGCTCGCGGACCCCCCGGGTGCACCTCATCCACCTCCTCGACGAGTGGTACCGCGGCTACCAGGACTCGCGGCGGGTCGTCGACGTCGCGGGTCAGCACCCCGTGGGTCGCGAGCCGAGCATCGGGCTGCTCGTCGTCGACTCGCAGATCGCCGGGACGGCGCGCCGCAGCGCCCGCGGCGCGGCGGTCGCGGTCGACGTCGCCCCCCACCGGCCGCTGAGCACCGCCGAGCGCCGCGCCCTCGACGCCGAGGCCGAGGCGATGGGCCGCTACCTCGGCCGCGAGGTGCGGCTGACCGTGACCGGACCCGCTCGCTGACGGCGACGGTGCTCGTCCCGGCTCAACGCACCCGCCAGCCGCGGGGGTCGGGTGGCACGGGGGACGGGGTCGTCGTGCCGTCGGCGAGGCGCATCGGCCGTGCCCCGGGCACCCGGCGGGCGACGTCGCTCCACGGCATCACCCCGGTGGGCAGCGCGGCCGAGGCCGCTGCTCGGCGCAGCGTGTAGAGGTCGAGTGGCGCGGCCGAGGCGACGAGGACGACGTTGCCGAACCGCCGGCCCTTGAGCACCTCGTGGAGGCCGACGAACGCGGTGTGCCCGAACGTCTCCTGCGCGCCGGCCGCGA
>JACXUW010000109.1 GCA_014763705.1 Micrococcales bacterium
GTGCTGTTGCTCATGGATCCTCCGTCGTCTGGTTCGGCGGGTGCCGACGGGCGCCACCCTAGCGGCGGCGTGCGAGCCGCCGAGGTACGCACGGGTCGGCTCGCCGCCCGTCGTGGCCGCACGGCCCGGTCAGCCCTTCGGCACCTTGATGACCGTCGAGTGCACGACCTTGTCGGCGAGGGTCTGCCGGTTGTCGTCCCAGAGCATCCACAGGTACGACAGGTAGATCACGCTGTTGACCAGCCCACTGACGAGCTCACGCAGGAAGCAGTTGCCAGCCCCGATCGGTGCGCCCGTCCTGGCGTCGACGAGGCGCAGCCCCACGACGCTCTTGCCGATGCTCTGACCGCGGCGCCCCATCCGGAACACCCGGTTCCAGAGGTTGAAGGCGAACCCGGCGAGCCAGAAGACGACGAACAGGGCGATGCCGACCGCGATGAGTGCCGTGTTCGCGTCGCCGTACCGGGTCATCCCGTACTCGTCGTAGCCCACGCGGTCCGGGGTGCCGGCGACGATGAACGGGATGCCGACGAGCATCAGGAGGAAGGACACCAGGCTGAGCCCGGTGTCGACGAGCAGGGCGAGGACGCGGTCACCGAACGTCGCGACCGGACCGAAGTGCGCCTCGACGTAGGGCACGGACTCCGGGACGGCCGGCCCGCCGGCGTAGGCCGGCGCGGTCGTCCAGCCGCCGTAGGGGTTGCCCTGGCCGGGCGGCGGCGCAGCCTGCTGCGGCGGGTACGGCTGGACCGTCGGCGGCTGCGCGTACTGCGGTGGGGGAGAAGGGGGGCCGGGAGCGGTCGCTGGCGTCACGGCCGGCGGCTCGGGAGGCCCCGCAGGCGCGCCGGGGTCGTGCGGCGGCTGTGCGGGGGGCTGCTGGTCGCTCATCGGGGTCCCTCCGTCGACATCGGTCCCCTCGATCCTAGGGGCCGCGACCGAGCGCCGTCCTACGCGTCGGCGATGACGGGCATCTCCTCGGTGTCGACCCCGAGCACCGCCCGCTCGTCGGGCTTGCCCGGCAGGACGGTCGCGACGTAGTCGGCGAGGGCCTCGGTGATCGGGATGTCGTGCTGCGCCCGCTCGGCGAGGTACCACCGGTGCTCGAGCACCTCGTGGAACACCTCGGCCGGCTCGAGCTTGGCGACGAGCTCGCGGGGCACGCCCCGCGTCACCGGCTCGTAGACGTTGGCCAGCCACTCGTGCGCGACGATCTCCTCGTCCTCGCCCTGCCGGCCGGTGGCCGCCGAGAACACCTCGAGGTCGTTGAGCAGACGACGGGCCTGGTTCTCGCGGACGTCCAGCCCCGTGAGCCGCAGCAGCCGCCGCGAGTGGTGCCCGGAGTCGACGACCTTGGGCTGCAACCGGATCGAGGTGCCGTCGATGTCCGTCGTGATCTCCAGCTCGTCGACGTCGAAGCCGAGCTTGTTGAGCCGCCGGATGCGGTCGTCGACCCGCCACCGCTCGGTGCCGTCGATCGTCTCGGCGCCGGTCAGCTCGTCCCACAGCTCGCGGTAGCGGGTGACGATGCGCTCGCTCACCTCCACCGGGTCCCGCTCCTCCTGGAGCAGGCCGCCCGCCTCGAGGTCCATCAGCTCACCGGCGATGTTGACCCGGGCCAGCTCGAGGTCGTGCTCGCGCTGGCCGTTGCTCAGCCGCTCGCGCAGCTCGCCGGTCTCGGCGTCCACGAGGTACGCGGCGAACGACCCGGCATCACGGCGGAACAGGGTGTTGGACAACGAGACGTCCCCCCACCAGAACCCGGCGAGGTGCAGCCGGACGAGGAGCACGGCCAGCGCGTCGATGAGCCGGGTCGCCGTGCCCTTGCGCAGCGACTGGCTGTAGAGGGCCCGGTAGGGCAGCGAGAACTGGAGGTGCCGGGTGACGAGGCACGCGTCGAGGGGCTCGCCGTCGCGCGAGACCCGGCCGCTGACGACGGCGAACGGCTCGACCGCCGGGAGGTGCAGCCGGCCGAGGTTGCGCAGCATCTCGTACTCGCGCCGGGCGATGTCGTCCTTGATCTCCTTGATGGCGAGGACCCGGCCGCGCAGCCGCACGAAGCGGACGACGTGCCGGGAGATGCCCCGCGGCAGCGCGGCGAGGATGTCCTCGGGCCACTCCTCGAGCGGGACCTCCCACGGCAGGTCCATGAGCGCCGGCTCGGGGCGCGCCGCGGTGATGGTCTGGGACACGCCGACCATCGTCGCAGACGGGCGGGGTCTCGGGCAGGATGGCCGGGTGCGTGCCCTCTCCACCCTCGACGTGCTGCGCCCGACCCGACCGGCGCGTCCGTCGGGAGCAGCGCTCGCCGCCGTCGTCTCCGCCGCGGTCCTCGCGCCGGTCGCGGTCCTCGTCGTCCGCCACCGGGCGGTCGACCCCCTGACGTCGCAGGGCGTCGCCGCGCCCGTCGCGTACGCCTTCCTCCTCGGGGCCGCCGTCCTCGCGCTGGGGTGGTGGGTGCGTCGGTCCTGGGTCGCCGGCGCCTCGGTCGGCGCGCTCGTCGCCTGGGTGTGTGCGGCCGTCCAGGCCCCGGTCGTCGGCACGCCCTACGGCTACGGCTCCCTCTCCGGCGACGCCGGCCGGATGTCCGCCCTCGCGACCTACTTCGCGACGACCGCCCGTCCGAGCGACAACGCCGACCCCGGGCTCCCGGTCGAGTACCCGCCGCTCTACCCGATGGTCACCGGCCGCATCGCCGCCCTGACCGGCAAGCAGGCCTGGCTCCTCCTCCAGCCCATGCAGGTCCTCCTCATGGGTCTCGCCGTCCTCCTGGCGTTCCTCCTGTGGCAGCGGCTCGTTCCGACCCTGCTGGCCGTCCCGCTCTCGCTCGCCGCGTTCGCCGGGCTCGCGGAACCGAGCAAGGGCAACGAGGTCCTCGCGCTCAGCGTCTTCCTGCCCCTCGTCCTCGCCACCTTCGCCCCGCCGCCGGGGCGCCGGCCGCTCCACCCTCTGCTCGCCGGGCTGGGGTTCGGGCTCATGGTGCCGCTCTACCCGAACTTCCTCATCCTCGGCCTGATCGGGCTGGGCCTGCTGCTCGTGGCCGGCTGGTTCCGGGCTCCCGACCGTCCCCGCTACCTGGTGCACGCGGCGGTCACCGTGGTCGTGGCCGCGGTCGTCGCGTCGTGGTACCTCGGTCCGCTGGTCGTCGGGTACGTGGGTGGCGACACCGAGGTCGTCGCCGACCTGTTCCGCTCCGGAGCTCTCGCGAACGACCAGTTCGTGCTCTTCCTCTCCCGCTCGACGTTCCTCTCCCTGCTCCAGGTGGCCGGGCTCGGGGCGATCCTGCTCCTCTGGCGGTCGGCCTGGTGGGCCGCGCCGCTCGGGCAGCTCGCGGCCGGCATCCTCGCGCTCAAGGGGCTCATGCTGCTGCGCTACAGCAGCGGCCCCGGGCACTCGTTCATGCTCCTCTACACCCCGTACGTGCTGTCCACGCTCTTCGCGGCGGCCGGCCTCCTCGGGCTCGCCGAGGTGGCGACGCGCGCCTGGCCCCGGGTCGTCGGGTGGACCCGCACGCCACGGCGCCTCGTCGTCCCCGGGGCGGTCGCTGCCCTCTGCGGCATGTTCATGGCGCCGGCCTACATGGACGGCTGGTCGGTCGAGCCACACGGACTGCTCGACACCAACGGCGTCCCGCGCACCTCGACGCCGGAGTCGCTGTCGGGCTGGGCGCACGCCGAGTACCTCCCCACCGGCCGGGAACCACGCGTCGCGTGGCCGACCATGACCCCGGGCTTCCCCTCCCGGGCCGTCGACGCCGCCATCGCCCGGGCCGGCGCGCCCGCCCACCCGGTCGTCCTCTCCGGCGACCAGCGGCTCTTCTCCTTCACGTGGTACCCGAACTGGCTCCCCCCGCGCCGCGAGTCGTCCAACGCGCTGACCCGGTGGGACACCCGCTTCGCCTGGCTGCGGACGGTGGCCGGCACCACGGGCTCCACCGAGCTGGCCGCCCGCCTCGCCGACACGCCGTTCGGCCCGGTCGACGTGCTCGTCCTCCAGAGGGGCGAGCGGGGCTACCGGTTCCGCGACCTCGCGTTCTCGGAGGCGGCGCTCACGGGTGCCGGGTTCACGGCCACGACCGACCTGCCCGACGGCTGGGCGGTCTTCGTCCGCCGCTGAGCGCGCACCGCACTCAGCGGGGCTGCATCCGCACGAGCGAGAGCATGAACGACACGAGGACCAGCTGGGTACCGGTCACGACGAGGACGAGCCCGACGAGCGGGTCGCGGACCGCCGCGTGCTCGAGCGCACCGAAGTCCTGGGCGCTCCAGCGCAGGACGGCACCGACGAAGAACAGGAGCCCGGCGACGGTGAGCACCAGCCCCGCGACGATGCCGTTCTCCAGCGCGAACCTCGAGAGCACCGTGTCGAGCCGGCGGCTGCGGGGGAGCAGCCCGAGCCCTGCGGAGAACGCCCGGGCCAGCAGGGCCATCCCGACCCCCTGGACCCCGAGGACGGTGGCCGTCGCGGCGACGACCATCGTCTGCACGTCCCAGCTCACCCCGCCGACGGTCAGCGGTCCCGGGTACAGCGCGACCATCGCGACCAGGCCGAGGACGAGCAGCACGAGCGAGGGGTAGTAGTACAGCCACCGCGGGCTGAAGGCGAGGAGGAACTTCAGGTGCCGCCAGCCGTCGCGCCAGGTGCGCAGGTGCGGGGGCCGGGAGCGACCGTCCTTGCGCAGCGTCGTCGGCACCTCGACGATCCGCAGCCGGGAGAGCGCCGAGTGGACGACCATCTCGGAGGCGAACTCCATGCCGTCGGTGCGCAGGCCGAGGGCGACGATGCGGTCACGGCGCATCCCGCGCATCCCGCAGTGGAAGTCGTGGACCGGGATCTTGAAGAAGAGCCGGCCGAGGAAGGAGAGCACCGGGTTGCCGAGCCAGCGGTGCAGCGGCGGCATGGCGCCCGGCCCGATGCCGCCGGCGAACCGGTTGCCCATCACGAGGTCGGCGCCGGCGTCGAGGGCCTCGACGAAGGGGCCGAGGTCCTCGAGGGCGTAGCTGTCGTCGGCGTCGCCCATGATGACGTAGCGGCCACGGGCCTCGGCGATGCCGGCCTTGAGCGCGGCCCCGTAGCCACGGGTCGGCACGTCGAGCACGCGGGCCCCGGCCGCCCGCGCGATGTCCTGGGAGCCGTCGGTCGAGCCGTTGTCGGCGACCAGCACCTCGGCGTCGAGGCCGAGCTCCTCGATGCTGCCGCGGGCCCGACCGATGACGGTGGCGAGCGTCTCGGCCTCGTCGAGGCACGGGAGGAGGACGGTGAGGGTGAGGTCCTCGGTCGTCCCGTCGGCCCGGTCGCGGGTGGCGGTCTCAGCCATCGACCCGGCCCACCGCGAGGACGGACTGGCCGAAGGGCACGCGGACGCGCCGCTCGACCCGCCGGGCCACCGGCACGACGGCGCGGTCCCACAGGCGCACGGTCGGGCCGTCGGTCGGGGTCATCCGCAGCAGCCGCATCCCGACGAACCAGGCGAACAGGCCGGGGGCGTTGACGTAGCGGACCGACTCCGGACGCAGCCCGGCCTCCTCGTAGGCGGCGGTGAGGCTGCGGACGGTGTAGCGGCGGTGGTGGCCGACGGCGCGGTCGAACCGGCTCATCGCGAACTCGAACGCCGGGACGAACATCACGACGGTTCCGCCGGGACGGACCAGCCGGTGCGCCGAGCGGAGCGCGCCGACGTGGTCCTCGATGTGCTCGAGGACGTTGACGGCGACGAGGGAGGAGTACGACGCGTGCGGTGGGTCGAGGACGTCGACGTCGGTGACCGTGACCCGGGGGTCGTCGGCGAACTCGGCCTGCAGGTGCGCGAAGCGGCCGGGGTCGCGGTCGGACAGGGTGAGCCGGGGGACACCGCCGTCGAGCCAGGTGCGCGCGTAGTCCCCGAGCCCGCTGCCCACCTCGAGCGGGTCGTCCCCGAGGTGCGGGCGGACGAGGTCGGTGAGCCACGCGTGGTAGTTCACCGCCGACGTCAGCGACTCCAGCGTGCACGTCTGCAGTGCGCTGTCCCCGGAGACGCGATGGTCGGGCTCCTGGCTCACGAACGGCTTCCCCTCGTCGGTGTCGTCCCGCGCGGGTCGTCCGCGGGGCCCGCCCGGCGGGGTCCGGCGGCGGGCCATCGTCCGCACGGGCACCCGGGCACGGGCGGCGCCAGTCTCCCCGGCACGGGCGCCGGACGCAAGCGACGGCGGCACGACCCGGGGGTCGTGCCGCCGTCGTGCTCGACAGGCGTCGTGGCCGCCGTCAGAGGCGCTGGCCGCTCTCCTTGTTGAAGACGTGCATGTGCTGCGACTTCGGGTAGACGAAGATCTTCGCGCCCTTCTCGGGGACCGTGCGCCCGTCGACCCGCGCGATGAACGGCTTGACGAGCGCGTCGTCGCCGCCCTCGAGCTTGATGTTCGGGTCGGTCGGGGTGCCGTAGACGTACGCGTCGGCGCCGAGCTCCTCGACGACGTCGACGGTCAGCTCGAGGCCGTCGTTGTTCGTCGTGACCTCGACGTCCTCGGGCCGGACCCCGACGATGACCTCGGAGCCGCCGTCGGCGGAGCCCTCGCGCGGGATGGCGACGTTGTGGTTGCCGAACTTCGCGCCGTCGGCGCCGACCGGCACCGTGACGAGGTTCATCGCCGGCGAGCCGATGAAGCCCGCGACGAAGAGGTTGGCCGGGTTGTCGTACATCTCGCGCGGGGTGGCGCACTGCTGGAGGATGCCGTCCTTGAGGAGGGCGATCCGGTCGCCCATCGTCATGGCCTCGACCTGGTCGTGGGTGACGTAGACGGTCGTGACGCCGAGCCGGCGCTGGAGGCTCGCGATCTGGGTGCGGGTCTGGACCCGGAGCTTGGCGTCGAGGTTCGACAGCGGCTCGTCCATGAGGAAGACCTGCGGGGAGCGGACGATCGCCCGGCCCATCGCGACGCGCTGGCGCTGGCCGCCGGAGAGGGCCTTCGGCTTGCGCTCGAGGTACTGGGTGAGGTCGAGGATCTTCGCGGCCTCCTCGACCCGCTTGCGGATCTCGCTCTTGTCGACGCCGGCGATCTTCAGCGCGAAGCCCATGTTGTCGGCGACCGTCATGTGCGGGTAGAGCGCGTAGTTCTGGAAGACCATCGCGACGTCGCGGTCCTTCGGCGAGAGGTCGGTGACGTCGCGGTCACCGATCCAGATCTTGCCGCCGTTGACCTCCTCGAGGCCGGCGAGCATGCGCAGCGAGGTGGACTTCCCGCAGCCGGAGGGTCCGACGAGGACGAGGAACTCCCCGTCCTGGATGTCGATGTTGAGCTTGTCGACCGAGGGGGTGTCGTTGCCCGGGTAGATGCGGGTGGCCTCGTCGAACTTCACAGTTGCCATGGCGTCGTTGCCTTTCCTTCACCGGCAGGAACGTGCCGGACGATCCGTTGTAAAGGGGTGGAGCTCCCGCTGCGTCGGTGCAAGCGGTTTCGCCAGTATGCCCGAGGGAGCGCCGCCTCCGCGAGGGCCGTCCACGGCCGGCCGGGCCGGTGGGGCGCGGGCGTCCCCCGTCCCTCTGGCGCGTCGGGTCGGGAGTCCCTACGGTTGGGTCATGAGGATCGCGGACGTCGTCAAGCGCAAGGGTGATGCGGTCGTCACGGTGCGGCCGGACGCCACGGTCGGCGAGCTGCTCGCCCTCCTGTCGGAGCACCGCATCGGGGCCGTC
The DNA here is from genome assembly GCA_014763705.1 of Micrococcales bacterium. Taxonomy (GTDB): domain Bacteria; phylum Actinomycetota; class Actinomycetes; order Actinomycetales; family Dermatophilaceae; genus Phycicoccus. The sequence continues at coordinate 7,664 of JACXUW010000109.1, forward strand.
GTGGTCAGCGGTGACGGGTCGTCGGTCGACGGCATCGTCAGCGAGCGCGACGTCGTGCGCCACCTGCACACCGACGGCGCGGCGCTGCTCGAGTCCCCGGTCGAGCGGATCATGACCGCCGAGGTCCACACCTGCACGCCCGACGACTCGCTCGAGGACCTCGCGGGCCGGATGACCGACCGGCGCATCCGGCACGTCCCGGTCGTCGTCGACGGCGGCCTGGCCGCCATCGTCAGCATCGGCGACATCGTCAAGTTCCGCATCGACACCCTCCAGGCCGAGCGCGACCAGCTGCGCGACTACATCCAGCAGTAGCGCCCGCCGCCGGGCCCACACGCTGCCGGCCTTCCAGCCGCCGCCCAGCCCGAGCGCCTACCGTGGTGGCATGACCGCCGACGCCCCCGTGGACGGCCATCCGCCGCGGGACCACGACGAGCCGGGAGCGCACGCCCGGCTCGGGCCGTACCGGCTGGTCCAGCGGCTCGGCGAGGGGGGCATGGGCGTGGTCCACCTCGGCCTCGACCGGCACGGCCGCGCCGTCGCGGTCAAGGTGCTGCGGGCCCACGTCGCCCACGACCCGGACGCCCGCGCGCGGCTGGCCCGGGAGGTCGACACCCTGAGCAGGATCCGCAGCCCGTACGTCGCCCCGGTCGTCGACGCCGACGTCGACGGTGAGACCCCGTACGTCGTGACGCGGTTCATCGACGGCCCCGCCCTCGACGCGCACGTGGAGCGCCGGGGCCCGCTGGCGCCGGACGACCTGCACCGGCTCGCGGCAGGGCTCGCCGAGGCCCTCGACGCCATCCACTCCGCCGACGTCGTCCACCGGGACGTCAAGCCCGGCAACGTCCTCCTCGTCGACGGCGACCCCGTCCTCATCGACTTCGGCATCGCCCACGTCGTCGACGACGTCCGGCTCACGAGCGTGGGCCTCGTCATGGGCACCCCCGGGTACCTCGCGCCCGAGGTGGTCCACGGCGACGACGTCACCCCCGCCACCGACTGGTGGGGATGGGCGGCGACGACGGCCTTCGCCGCCAGCGGCACCCCGCCCTTCGGCGGTGGGGGGATGAACGCCGTCCTGGCCCGCGTCGCCTCCGGTGAGCCCGACCTCGTCGCGGTCGACCCGCGCATCGAGCCGCTGCTCTACGCCGCCCTCTCCCCGTACCCCGACGAGCGCCCGCACCAGGGCGAGGTCGTGCGGGCCCTCGAGCAGTACGCGCGCGGCGAGCTCGCGACCTCGGCCATCGAGGTGCGGCGGGTGCGCCCCGACACCCGGGCGATCGCGACCGGGGGCACCTCCGCGCTGCCGAGCGCACCCCCGCCGGTCGCGACGGCGCCGCCGGTGCCGCTGCCGCCGGTCCGGCACGACCCGCCACCGCCGACCGGCGTCGGTCGGCCGGGTCCGCCGCCGCTGCCGCCCTCGGGCGCCTTCCCGGGCG
>JACXUW010000570.1 GCA_014763705.1 Micrococcales bacterium
GGGCCCGGAGGCGCACCCGGTCGTCGTCGGGGCGGACGCCGGCGGGGGAGGGGCGCCGACCGCGCGCCCCGACCTGCGGGTCATCACGGTCGACGTCTTCCTCCTGCGCGGGGACCACCTCGTGCGGGTCACCCGGCCGGTGCGCTCCGCCGTCGGGATCCAGGCCTCGCTCGTCGCGCTGTCCCAGCCGCTGTCGAGCGCCGAGGCCGACCAGGGGTTGCGGACCGCGCTGCCGGCCGCCGCGTCGCCCCCGACGGGGTCGGTCGAGGGGTCCGTGGCCCGCGTGACGATGCCCAAGGGCTTCGACCGCCTGCCGCTGCACGATCAGGTCGGGGCCATGGCGCAGATCGTGTGGACGGTGACGACCCACACGAGCGCGGCCTCGGTGCGCCTCGTCCTCGACGGGCAGGACATCCCGGTGCCGGACGGGAGCGGGCAGCTGCTCGACCGTCCGATGGGCCGGACCGACTACGTCGCCTGGGCCCCGCTCGGCGTGCCGCTCGTGGAAGGGTGAGGGCATGGCCCGAACGATCGCCACGACCACGACCGTCGACCTCGAGGGGCTTCTCGAGTTCGTCCGCCCCCGCCACCACATGGTGCTGCTCACGACGCGCGGTTCGGACGGCCGTCCGCAGGCCTCGCCGGTCACCGGCGGCGTCGACGACTCCGGGCGGATCGTCGTCACCAGCTACCCGGAGCGCGCCAAGGTCCGCAACGCCCGCCGTGACCCGCACTGCAGCGTCCTCGTGCTCTCCGACGACTTCGGCGGCGCCTGGGTGCAGGTCGACGGCGAGGCCGACGTGGTCGACGCGGTCGACGACGTCGAGCCGTTCGTCGAGTACTTCCGGAACATCTCCGGCGAGCACCCCGACTGGGACGAGTACCGGCAGGCCATGGTCGACCAGGGCAAGTCGCTGCTGCGGATCACCCCGACCCGCTGGTCCCCGGTCGCCACCGGTGGCTTTCCCGCCCGCCTGGCCGACGGGTGAGCCGCCGGCCGGGTCAGTAGGGTCGGCGGCATGCTGCGCGTCGGCCTCACGGGGGGCATCGGGTCCGGGAAGTCCACCGCGGCAGCGGCGCTGGCCGACCTCGGTGCCGTCGTCGTCGACGCCGACGCCGTGGCTCGGGAGGTCGTCCAGCCGGGTCGTCCGGCGCTGGCCGCCATCGCCGAGAGGTTCGGGGCCGACCTCGTCGGGGATGACGGTGCCCTCGACCGGGCGGCCCTCGGACGGGTCGTGTTCGCCGACCCCGCCGCGCTGCGCGACCTCGAGGCGATCACCCACCCCGCGATCTGGGAGCGCACCGCCGAGCTCGTCGCGGCCGCCCCGGAGGACGCCGTCGTCGTCCACGACATGCCGCTCCTCGTCGAGAAGGGGATGACGGGGGAGTACCACCTCGTCCTCGTCGTCGGTGCCCCCGAGGAGGTTCGCCTCGAGCGGCTGGTCCACGACCGCGGGATGGGCGAGGACGACGCGCGGGCCCGGATCGCCGCCCAGGCCGACGACGCCGCCCGCCGCTCCGCCGCCGACGAAGAATTCCCATGGCCCCTCGTAGCGCTGGTCGATCCCCGCCTTCAGCGCTTCCTCGACCATGACCGGAACATCCATCGGGACGTCCCGCGCCTCCGAATCCGCATCTTCGCCCAGGGTGGAGCCGTCCGCGACAAAGACCGCAAATGAGGCCAGGAGGGCATGGCCGAGCCGGTTCAGCGAGCTCATCGGTCGATCCCCAGTGTCTTCAGGAAGGCGATCAGCGCCGAGCGATCC
>JACXUW010000110.1 GCA_014763705.1 Micrococcales bacterium
CGACAGGAACAGGAAGCCGAAGAGCAGCAGCCACCAGGGGCTGAGAAGTGCGGAAAGCACCCGCCGGTCGGTCAACGTGAACAGCGAGGCGAGCGAAAGCGCGCCAAGCGTTCCGAAGCCGAGCTGGTTGACGATGTCGCCGCCCTGGCCGACCAGCTGTGCGCCGGCGGGCTGGAAGGGGCGGAATGAGATGATGAGCACGCTGAGGATCACCGTCGCGATGACGGTAGCCGGTTGTCCGGTCGCCACGAGACGCGTGACGAGCGGCGCCTCAATTCTTCTCGGGTTCGCGATACTGTTCATTGGCATAGCCGAATTCGGCGAGCACGCGTCCGAGGGCCGCGCCCACCGGGACCCGTTCGGTCCCGAGCGGCCGGACCAGCCCGAGGACGGCGGCCCGGTGCTCCGCGACGGTGCGCATCAGGCGTCGCCCTCCAACCGGGTGCCGTCGGGGACGGTGCGGCGCTCCCCCGTGAGGTGCACGTCGCCGACGCAGACGACGTCGGCGCCGAAGGTGACGTCGGCCTCGACCCGCAGGCTCGTGCACCCGCGCAGGGACGGCGCACCGTGCGGGAACCGCTCCTCGAAGCCGTCGAGCAGCCGGTACTCGGGCCCGAGGTCGACGAACGGGTCCGGGCGGTCCGTGGCGGCCTCGACCGTGCCGTCGTCGGCGACCCGGTAGAGGTCGCTGCGGATGAGGAGCAGCTCGTTCGTCGTCTTGACCGGCCGGAACCGGCTGCGCGGCACCGCGATCGCCCGTGCGCCGTCGAAGAGCTCGACGGCGGCGCCCATCGCCGACTCGACCTGCAGGACCGGCGTGGACGAGGCGTCGGTGGGGTCGACGGTCTTGCGGTTGACGATGACCGGCAGCCCGAGGACGCCGTCGCGCTCGTCGAGCCGGCCGGCGAGCACCTCGAGGTCGACCCAGAGGTTGTTCGTGTGGAACCAGCGGTGGCGCTCCAGGTCCTGGAAGTACTCCTCCTCACCGGGCACGACGGCCGCGGAGTCGCGGAGCACGAGCCGGCCGTCGGACCGCCGGACGACGAGCTGCCCGCCCTTGCGGTCGTTCGGCGTGCGGGCGCTGACCTCGGCGACGTACGGGATGCCCTCGGCCGCCATCCACGCCGGGATGGCGCCGTCGCACGTGGCGCCGAGGTTGTCGGCGTTGGACAGGAAGAGGTGGCGGAAGCCGCGGCGGCGCAGCTCGTCGAGGAGGCCGGTCGTCCGGAGCGCGACGAAGACGTCGCCGTGCCCCGGGGGGCACCACTCGAGCTCCGGGTCCGCGGGGTGCTCGACCGGGAAGAGGTCGTCGGCCCGCAGCTTGGGCTCCTTGCTCTGGAGGAAGTCGAGCGGCAGGCCGTCGACCTCGATGCCCGGGTGGGCCCGGAGGATCTCGAGCGAGGCGTCGCGGGTGCGGAAGGAGTCCATGAGGAGCAGCGGCACCGCGACGTCGTGCACGCGGCGGAGGGTGAGCACCTGGTCGGCGATGACGTCGAGGAAGGTGCGCCCCTCGCGCACCTCGAGGGCCGACTTCGGGCCCTGGACCCCCATGCTCGTGCCGAGGCCGCCGTTGAGCTTGACGACGACCGTGCCGGCGAGCGCCGCACGGACCGCCTCCGGCGACGGGGTGAGGGACTCCAGCGACGGGGGGTCGGGCAGCGGCTCGACGGAGTCCTCGGGGATGGTGCCGGTCACCTGGTCCTGGAGCTGCTCGTGGTAGCGCGCGAAGACACGGATGGCGAGCTCGTCGACCCCGGCCTCCCGCATCCGGGCCGTCGCGGCGCGGAGGGCATCGCTGCTCATGGCGCCACCCTACGATGCCGGACATGGCACCGACGGCGAAGACCGAACGACGCCGCGCGCTGCGGGCCCGCCGACGCGAGCTGGCCGCCGCCCGCGACACGGCGGCCGACGAGACCGCCCTCGCGGCGGTGGTCACCGCGCACCTCGAGGCGCTCGGCCTCGGTGCCGGCGCCGTCGTCACGTCGTACGAGTCCGTCGCGGGCGAGCCCCCGACCGCCACCCTCAACGACGCCCTGCTCGCCCGCGGCGTCCGCGTCCTCGTCCCGGACACCCTCGCCGACCTCGACCTCGACTGGCACGACCTCGCCGACCCGGGCCGCGAGCCGCTCGGCCTCGACGCCGTCGCGCTCGCCGACCTCGTCCTCGCCCCGGGGCTGACCGTCGACCGCAGCGGCACGCGGATGGGGCAGGGCGGCGGCTGCTACGACAAGGCGCTGCCGCGCCGGCGTGCCGGCGTCCCGGTCGTCGTCCTCCTCCACCCCGGCGAGCTGCTCGCTGCGGACGAGGAGCCGCTGCCGCGGGAGGACCACGACGTGCCGGTCGACGGCGTGCTCACCGCCGAGGGCCACACCGACCTGCGTCCCGGCTGACCCGGCAACCAGCAGGGCGCCCCGGTCGCTGCCGCCTCAGGGGGTGGCGCTGGGGTCCGGCCGGAGGGTGAGGACGTCGGGGTCGGTGGCGTCGACCGCCTTCGGCGTGAACGGCCAGGGCCGCTGGCGACCGGCCACCCAGTCCTCGACCTGGTCGGCGTAGTGGTCGTCGGTGGCGTGGCCGCTGACCCCGGTCTGGTTGATCCACGTCGAGCCGTCGAGGTTCGCCAGGTCGACGACCATCCGCATCGACGGGGCCCAGTCGACCGCGTAGCCCTCGCTCGCGGTCCACCCGTTGGCGTTGACGATCGCCGAGCCGCCCGGCATGTCGTAGGGGCCCTCGTTGAACAGCCAGCGCACCGGGCCGGGGACGGTGTCGCCACCGAGGACCATGTGCTGCAACGTGATCCGGTGCAGCTTGCCCCAGTCCCACTGCTGCGGGTCCTTGCCGAGCTCGCGGGTCAGCTCGAGGCGCGCGGCGATGAGCGCCTGGCGCAGGATCTCGTCCCGTCCCTCGGTGACGTTGGGGGTCAGCTTGTTGTCCCACCACGCGTTGGTCGGGTCGGCGAGCAGCTTCTGCACCGCGGCCCGCCAGCGGTCGCCCCCGTCGGACTTCATGTCGGCCGGCAGCTCGTCGTCGAAGGTCAGCTCGCAGAGGTTGCGCCACACGGCGTTGTAGTACGCGGCCGCGGCCGACGCGTCGGAGTCGGCGGCGGGGGTGGAGTGGTTCCAGCTCCGCAGCAGGTTGCGGGCCTCCTGCGTGAAGTCGAGGAGGTCCTGCTGGTCGGCCTCGCCCTCACGGGCGTCGAGGGGGACGCCCAGCAGGGCCGGGACGAGCACCGCGGCGAAGAGGTCGGTGTCGTCCATCTGCACCGAGGCCATGTCCGCGGCGCTGGCCTGCTTCAGCCCCGAGAGTCGCTGCGTGATGCGGGTCGAGCGCCAGCCGTAGTCCCACTCCGTCGTGAGGAACGGCGAGCGGCTGCCGGAGACCTCCTGGTTGGCCGCCACGATCACCCCGTCCTTGGGGTCGACGGTCCACGGCAGGTCGTCGAACGAGAGGTATCCGCTCCAGTCGTACGCGGAGTCCCAGCCGGGCGCCGGCCAGTAGCCGGGCGGGCTCTTGGGGAGGGCGGCCCGGCGCACGGGCACCTGGCCGGGCGCCTGGTACGCGATGTGGCCCTCGGTGTCGGCGTAGACGAGGTTCTGCGCAGGCACCGCGAACGACCTCGCTGCGGTGCGGAACTCGTCGAAGTTCGTCGCCGTGTTGAAGCCGATGATGGCGTCGGCCGTCCTGCTCGGGACGAGGCCGGTCCACGCGAGGGAGACCGCGTAGTCCTGGCTCTCGTCGCCCTGCTGGGAGGTCGGCGCGCGGGCGCCGGCGTCGCGGGCTGAGGAGAGGACGTCGGACATGATGGGTCCGTGGGTCGTCGACCGCACGGTGATGTGCTGGTCCGGCTTGCCCGCGACCTTGATCGTCTCCTCACGGCTGGTCACCGGCTCCCACGCGCCGTCGCGCAGGTAGGTCTGCCCGACCACGCGCTCGAGGTAGAAGTCCGAGACGTCCGGGCCGAGGTTGGTGAAGCCCCAGGCGATGTGGCCGTTGTGGCCGATGATGACGCCGGGCACCCCCGCGAAGGAGAAGCCCGAGACGTCGAGCGGGCACTCGGGCGTCACCGTGCGGCAGTGGAGGCTGTTCTGGATCCAGATGCCGGGCTGGCCGATGCCGAGGTGCGGGTCGTTGGCGAGCAGCGGCTTCCCGCTCTTCGTGTGCGCCCCCGAGACGACCCAGGAGTTGGAGCCGACGCCGTCGCCGCGCCCGACGAGCTGGGGCACGGCGGCCAGGGCCTTCTCGACCGCCGCGTAGGCCGCCTTCGCGCCGGCGGTCGTCGTCTCGCGGACGACCTCGTCCCCCGAGCCCGTCGCGAGGGCCGACGGCACGGCGGACGACGCGGGCGTCGACGCGGTGTACGTGCGACCGGGGCTCCACTCGTCGGCCGAGAGGATCGGGGGGTGCGCCTCCTCGTCGTACGCCGGGTAGACGGCCGCGATCTGGGCGGCGCTGAGCCGGCCGCTGAGCCGGGCGCGGGCGAGCTCGTCGGAGTAGTCGCCGCGCAGGTCCCAGGCCATCGCCTTGAGCCACGCGAGGCTGTCGACGGGGGTCCACTCCTCGATCTCACCGAGCGGGAGCTGGAGGCCGAGCACCGAGTACTCGGCCGACACCTCGCCGGGGCTGCGACCACGCAGGTAGCGGTTGACGCCGTCGGCGTAGGCCTGGAGCAGCTGGCGGGTCCGCGGCTCGAGTGTCGGCAGCTCCTCCTCGGCGACCCGGCGCCAGCCCATCGTCCGGACCACCTTGTCGGTCTCGAGCCCGGCCGGGCCGACGAGCTCGGAGAGCCGGCCGGCGGTGATGTGCCGGCGCAGGTCCATCTCGAAGAAGCGCTCCTGGGCGTGGACGTACCCCTGCGCCCGGGCGAGGTCGGTCATCGAGTCGCCGTAGATGTGCGGGATGCCGCTGCCGTCGCGCTTGACCGTCACCGGGCCGGACAGGCCGGGCAGCGAGGCCTCGCCGGACCGGACCGGGAAGGACTCGCGGACCGTGGTGACGACGACGATGCCGCCGACCACGGCGGCGACGACGACGACGGCGAGGAGTCCCACCAGGACGCGGCGGGCGACGACGAGGCGACTCACCCTGCGAGACTAGGACACCACCCCCGACGACACGAGGACGGTCCCCGGTGACAGGCGCGCTGTCGATGGTCGTCGGCGGGGAGGCCGTGCCCGGGGCCTTCTCCGTCGACGACCTCTCGCGGGTGCTCCTCGTCGGCAGCGTCGTCCTCGTCGTCGCGGTGGCGGCCGTGCGGCTCTCGCTGCGCTCCGGGCTCCCGTCGCTGCTCATCTACCTCGGCATCGGGCTGGCCCTCGGCGAGAACGGCCTCGGCATCCGCTACGACTCCGAGGAGCTGACCCAGGTCCTCGGCTACGCGGCCCTCGTCCTCATCCTCGTCGAGGGCGGCATCACGACGCGGTGGTCCGGCATCCGGCGCTCGATCGGTCCGGCCGTCTCGCTCTCGACCGTCGGGGTGGCCGTCAGCGTCGTGGCCGTCGCGGGGGTGGCGTACGCCGTCCTCGGGTGGTCGTGGGAGGTGTCGCTGCTCATCGGGGCGGTCACCGCCTCCACCGACGCCGCCGCCGTCTTCTCGGTGCTGCGCCGGGTACCTCTCCCGCAACGGATCTCGGGGATGCTCGAGGCTGAGTCCGGCTTCAACGACGCCCCGGTCGTGCTGGTCGTCACGGCGCTGGCCGCGCAGCTGACCCCCGGCGCCGAGCCCGAGACGTGGTGGCACCTGCTCGTGCTCGCCGTCCTGGAGCTGGCCGGCGGGGCGCTCGTCGGCCTGGCCGTCGGCTGGCTCGGGGCCCGGGTGATGCGGGTGGTCGCCACCTCGTCGTCGGCGCTGTTCGCCATCGGTGTGCTCGCGGTGGCGGTGCTCGCCTACGCCGCCGCCGACTCGCTGCACACCTCCGGGTTCATCGCCTGCTACCTCGCCGCGCTGGTCCTCGGCAACATCTCGCTCCCCCACCGGCCGGCCGTCACCGGCTTCGCGACGGCCATCGGCTGGCTGGCCCAGATCGGGCTGTTCGTCCTCCTCGGGCTGCTCGCGAGCCCCGAGGGCTTCCGCGCGCAGGTCGTCCCGGCGCTCGTCGTCGGCGCGGCCGTGCTGCTCGTCGGCCGGCCGCTGTCGGTCCTCGTCGCCTGCACGCCGTTCCGCATCCCGCTGCGCACCCAGGCGTTCTTGTCCTGGGCCGGGCTGCGCGGCGCGGTGCCCGTCGTCCTCGCCACCGTGCCGATCACCGCCGGCACGCCCGGGGTCGACTGGATGTTCGACCTCGTCTTCGTCCTCGTCGTCGTCTTCACCCTCATCCAGGCGCCGACCCTGCCGTGGGTCGCGGCCCGGCTCGGGGTCGGGGCGTCGCACCACCGCGTCGACCTCGCCGTCGAGGCGACCCCGCTCACCGACCTCGGCGCCGAGCTGCTCGAGATCGACGTCGGGCCGCACTCCCGGATCGCCGGCGTCCGGGTCTTCGAGCTCCGGCTCCCGCACGGCGCCAACATCTCGCTCGTCGTCCGCGAGGGCACCTCGTTCGTGCCGCGCGACCGCGACGTCCTGCGGCACGGCGACCAGCTGCTCGTCGTCACCCCGTCGGCGGTGCGCAAGGACGTCGAGAAGCGGCTGTACCAGGTGAGCCGCGGCGGCCGGCTCGCCGAGTGGTCCGAGGGCTGACCCCCTGTCCCACCGCGAACGTGTGTGAAGAACGTCGGCATGTCGACGTTCTTCACACACGTTCGCGGGGTGAGGCGCCCCTGAGCGACCCCGGGACGGTCTCAGGGTCGGCTCAGGCCGGACCCCCATGGCCGGGGTCGGCGGCCGCAGGAGAGAGTCGTCCCCATGATCACCGTGGACCACCTCACGAAGCGCTACGGCGCCTTCACCGCACTCGACGACGTGTCGTTCGTCGCCCGCCCCGGGCGGGTCACCGGCTTCCTCGGGCCGAACGGCGCCGGGAAGACGACGGCGATGCGTGTCGTCGCCGGGCTCACCCCGGCCGGCGGCGGCAGCGCCACCGTGCTGGGACGCCCGTACGCGGCGCTGCCCAACCCGGGCCGGCACGTCGGCCTCCTCCTCGACGCCTCGGCGCAGCACGCGGGCCGCACCGGCCGCGAGGTGCTGACCCTCGGTGCCGTCCTCACCGGCGTCGACCGGCGCCGGGTCGGAGCGATGCTCGACCTCGTCGGGCTCAGCGAGAAGGAGGCGAACCGGCGGGTGCGCAACTACTCCCTCGGGATGCGCCAGCGGCTGGGCATCGCCCACGCCCTGCTCGCCGACCCCGAGGTGCTCATCCTCGACGAGCCGGCCAACGGCCTCGACCCGGCCGGCATCCGCTGGATGCGTGACCTGCTGCGCGGGTTCGCGGCGCGCGGAGGCACGGTGCTGCTCAGCTCGCACCTGCTGAACGAGATCGAGCGCGTGGCCGACGACATCATCGTCATCGGCAACGGGAAGGTCGTGGCCCATGGCACGACCGAGGAGCTGCTCGCCGGCTCCGGCACCGTCGTCCGCTCGACCGACGACCGCGCCCTCGAGGGCGCGCTGCGGGCCGGCGGGGTGTCCACGACCGGCGTCGCGACCGGCGGCCTGCTCGCCGAGACCGACCCCGAGACCGTCGGCCGCGTCGCCCTCGCCGCCGGGGTCGTCCTGCGCGAGCTGCGCTCGGGCGACGAGCGCGGGCTCGAGGAGATGTTCCTCGACCTCACCGCCGCGTCGGCCCGCGAGGAGGTGGCGGCGTGAGCACCACGACCCGCACGGCCGTCCGCGACGACGCCGCGCTCCAGCACGCCCGGATGCCCGAGCCCATCCCCGGCGAGCGGCCCACCCGGGGCATCCCGTTCGGCCGGCTCGTCACCGTCGAGCTGCGCAAGATGCTCGACACCCGTGCCGGGCGCTGGCTGCTCATCGCGGTCGGGGTCGTCATCGCCGCTGCGCTGACCATCCTCTTCGTCCAGGGCGGCGGTGACCACCCGTTCGGCGACTACCTCCAGGCGACGACGATGCCGATGGCGATCCTGCTGCCGGTCGTCGGCATCATGGCGGTCACCTCCGAGTGGTCGCAGCGCACGGCCCTGGTCACCTTCACCCTCGAGGCCCGGCGCACCCGCGTCGCCTGGGCGAAGGTCGTGGCGGCCCTGGCCGTCGGCGTCGTCGCCGTCGTCTTCTCGTTCGCGCTGGCGGCCGCGGCCCACGCGGCGGCCATCGGGCTGCGGGGCGCCGAGGGCGACTGGACGTTCACGTGGACCGCGCTCCTCGGGGCGGCCGGCTACGTGCTCCTCGGCCTCCTCCAGGGCCTCGGCTTCGGGATGCTGCTGCGCAACACCCCGGCCGCGATCGTCCTCTACTACGTGCTGCCGACCGGGTGGTCGATCCTCGGCTCGCTGTGGTCGCAGGCCGAGAAGGCCGGCGAGTGGCTCGACCTGAACCGGACGATGAACCCGCTCTTCCTCGGCGAGCTGACCGGCCAGCAGTGGGCGCAGCTCGGCACCTCGGTGGCCGTCTGGGTCGCCCTCCCGCTCGCCGTCGGGATGTGGTGGATCACCCGGGCCGAGGTGAAGTAGACCCCGGCAGGGGCGACGCCCCCGGGACCGCGTGCCGGTCCCGGGGGCGTCGGCACGGGACGTCGGCCGGGCCGTGGCCGCGGCCACGGCCGGTCTGGCTTATCCTTGACGCCGACCGCGCCGCCGCGAGACCCGCCGGGTCCGGCGGCGCCCCGATGTCGTCCGAGGAGGACCACCGTGCCGACGTACGCCTACGCGTGCACCGAGTGCGACCACCGCTTCGAGGTGGTCCAGTCCTTCAGCGACGACGCGCTGACCCAGTGCCCCGAGTGCGGCGGCCGTCTGCGCAAGCTGTTCAACGCCGTCGGCATCGTCTTCAAGGGCGGCGGCTTCTACCGCACCGACTCCCGCTCGGGGTCCGGGTCCGGCTCGTCGGGGTCCGGGTCCTCGGGGTCCTCGGGGTCCTCCGAGGGCTCGTCGTCCGGGTCGGGCACGTCCACGGCGGGCTCCTCGTCGTCGGGCTCCTCGTCGTCGGGCTCGACCGGTTCGTCCACAGGGTCCGGGGCGAGCACCTCGTCGTCCACAACCTCCTCC
>JACXUW010000571.1 GCA_014763705.1 Micrococcales bacterium
GCCTCGACCAGGCGGCCGACCAGCTCGCGCCGGGCCGCCGGGGTCGGGGCGCCCTCCTCGACGACCCCGCTCCACCGCCCCCGCAGGGCCGCCAGCGCCGCCGTGGTCACCTCGCGCGCCCGCTCGGCGTCGAGCAGCGCGACGAGCGCGACGGCCTCCAGCTCGGGCCACCGCGCGGCGACGAACTCGGCGAAGCCGTCCCCCTCGTCGCGCGTCACGCCCACATCCTCACCCCTTCGGCGCTCGGGCGGAACCCGTTCCGGCGCACCGGGCTCAGAGTCGGGGCAGCACCCGGTCGGTGTGCTCGCCCTGCTCGAAGATGCGGGACGCCGGTCCGACGATGAGGGGGTCCGGTCGCCCGACGACCTCGAGGTCCTTGCTGCGGTACTCGAGCCCGCTGAGCAGCACGCGCATCGCCTCGAGCCGGGCCCGCTTCTTGTCGTTGCTCTTGACGACCGTCCACGGGGCGTCACCGGTGTCGGTGTAGAAGAACATCGCCTCCTTGGCCTCGGTGTAGGCGTCCCACTTGTCGAGGCTCGCGAGGTCGGTGGGCGACAGCTTCCACTGGCGCACCGGGTCGTTCTGGCGCGACGCGAACCGGGCGGCCTGCTCCTCCCGGCTCACCGAGAACCACAGCTTGACGAGGTGGATGCCGGAGTTGACGAGCATCCGCTCGAGCTCGGGGCACTCGCGCATGAACTCGAGGTACTGCGTCGGGGTGCAGTAGCCCATGACCCGCTCGACCCCGGCGCGGTTGTACCAGGAGCGGTCCATGAAGACGATCTCGCCGCCGCTCGGCAGGTGCTCGACGTACCGCTGGAAGTACCACTGGGTGCGCTCGACCTCGGTCGGCTTCTCGAGGGCGACGACCCGTGCGCCGCGGGGGTTGAGGTGCTCCATGAACCGCTTGATGGCACCACCCTTGCCGGCGGCGTCGCGTCCCTCGCAGATGACGAGGACCTTGGCGCCGGTCTCCTTGACGTGCAGCTGCAGCTTGAGCAGCTCGACCTGGAGCCGGCGCTTGGTCCGCTCGTAGTCCTCCCGGGGGAGCTTCTTCGAGTACGGGTAGCCGTGCTGCCACGCCTTGCCGACCTTGACGTCGACCTCGATGCCCTCGGCCTCCTCGAGGTCGTGCAGCTCCTCGATCTCCTCGGCGTAGTCCTCGGTCACCGACCGACGGGTCTCGTCCACGTCGCGAGCGTACTGCCGTCGCGGGCGACGAGCGCCTGCTCCCGGGGGACCCGAGGCCGCCGCGCGCTCAGGACCCGGACGGAGAGGCGATCTCCTCGACGTCGTCGTGACCGCCGTTCGCCTCGTGCCCCCACTCGCCGGTGACGATCCAGACGACCCGCTCGGCCACCGAGACGGCGTGGTCGGCGAACCGCTCGTAGTAGCGACCGAGGAGCGTGACGTCCACGGCGGTCTCCGTGTCGTGCGGCCAGTCCGCGCCCGTGACGTGCTCGAACAGGGTCCGGTGCAGCCGGTCCATCGCGTCGTCCTCGCGGGCGATCTCGCGGGCGGCGTCGACGTCGCGGGCCGCGATGACCGAGCCGGTCTTCTCGACGATGAGCTCGGCGACGGCCCCCATCTCGCGGAAGGTCCCGCGCAGCTCGGGCGGCACGGCCGAGGCCGGGTAGCGCAGCCGGGCCACCTTCGCGACGTGCCGGGCGAGGTCCCCCATCCGCTCGATGTCGCTGCTCATCCGCATGCTCGTGACGACGACCCGCAGGTCGGTGGCCACCGGCTGCTGGAGCGCGATGAGGTC
>JACXUW010000111.1 GCA_014763705.1 Micrococcales bacterium
GGTCTGGGGTCGGTGGGGGTGTGGTTCCCCGGTCTCTGACACATACCCTAGGGGGTATCGGTCCACCATGCAACAGCGACCGGGTCCGCGGATGTTCCCCGGGCCGCCCGGTGGTGCCGAGACACATCCCGCAGCGCCCGATGTGGGGACAGCGCCCACGGTTCGCCGTGGGCTCTCGCCCTAGCGTCGCGGCAGCGGACGGGGCGTCACCGGAATCGTGTGGGCAATGGCGCGAGCGCCCCCCGGAGGAGGAACCGTGTCCCGACGTCTCGTGCTCGCGGCGGCCAGCGCCGTCCTGTCCCTCGCCCTCGCGGCCTGTGGGTCCCCGGGCCAGCCGGGGTCGGCCGGCGGCGGCTCGGACGCCTCCGCGTCCGGCTCCCCGGTGAAGGTCGGCCTCGTCTACAGCAAGACCGGCCCGCTCGCGACGTACGGCGAGCAGTACCGCCAGGGCTTCACCGCCGGCCTCGACTACGCGACCAAGGGCACGAACGCCGTCAAGGGACGGACGGTCGAGATCACCGAGCAGGACGACGCCGGCGACCCGGCGAAGGCCGTCTCCGCCGCGACCGACCTCATCGGCCAGGGCGTCAAGGTGCTCGCCGGCTCGACGTCGTCGGGCGTCGCGCTCCAGGTCGCCCCGCTCGCCCAGGACAACAAGGTCCTCTTCATCTCGGGCCCGGCCGCCGTCGACGCCGTCACCGGCGCCAACAAGTACACGTTCCGCTCCGGCCGGCAGACCTACCAGGACGTCGCGACCGCCGGCACGATGATCGGCGACGTCTCGGGCAAGAAGGTCACCGTCCTCGCGCAGGACAGCGCGTTCGGCAAGGCCAACGTCGCCGCCGTCACCGCGGTGCTCGGGGGCAAGGGCGCCACGGTCACGCCGGTCGAGGTGCCCGCCGCCGCCACCGAGTTCACCCCGTTCGCCTCGAAGGTCAAGGCCGCCAAGCCCGACCTGCTCTTCGTCGCGTGGGCCGGCGCCAACGCCACCCAGATGTGGACCTCGCTCTCCCAGCAGGGCGTCTTCGACGTGACGACCGTCGTCACCGGCCTCGACATCAAGCCGACCCACGCCCTGTTCGGGGCGTCGGCGACGAAGATCGACTTCCTCTCGCACTTCTTCGACGGCGCGGCCGACAACGCCGCCTACCAGGCCCTCGACGCCGGGATGAAGAAGCAGGGCGGCACCGTCGACCTGTTCACCAACGACGGCTTCGTCGCCGCGCAGATGGTCGTCCACGCCCTCGAGGCCAGCGCCGACGACACCGGCGCGATGGTGAAGGCCCTCGAGGGCTGGAGCTTCGAGGGGCCCAAGGGCTCGATGGAGATCCGCGCCGAGGACCACGCGCTCCTCCAGCCGATGTTCACCGCCTCCCTCGTCAAGGAGGGCGACGGCTACGTCGCGAAGCTGGACAAGACGCTCGACCCGGCCGCCGTCGCGCCGCCGGTCACGCCCTTCAAGTGATCGGTGCCGAGGGCGTCGGCTGGCGGGTCGGTGGCGCCCGCATCCTCGAGGACGTCTCCCTGACCGTCGGCGCCGGCGAGCTCGTCGGCATCATCGGGCCGAACGGCGCCGGCAAGTCCTCGCTCGTCAACATCCTCTCCGGGGTGACCCGCCCGAGCAGCGGGCGGGTCACCCTCGGGGGCGCCGACGTCTCGCGGGCGTCGGCCACCCGGCGCTCGCGGATGGGACTCGCCCGCTCGTTCCAGACCTCGGCCCTCTTCGACGGTCTGAGCGCCGGTGAGAACGTGCGGCTCGCCGTGCAGGGGGCCGGAGCGGCGCCCGGCTCACCCTTCCGCCGCGCCGGCACGGTCGCCCGGGAGCGGGTCGAGGCGCTGCTGGAACGGGTCCGGATGGGCGGGACCGCGGGCACGCTGGCCCGCGACCTGTCGCACGGTGGCCGCCGGAAGCTCGAGCTCGCGATGGCCCTGGCCTCCGAGCCGCGCGCGCTGCTGCTCGACGAGCCGATGGCCGGGGTCTCCGCCGAGGACGTCGACGGGCTGACGACGATCATCGGCGAGGTGCGGGACTCCGGCGTCGCCGTCGCCATGGTCGAGCACCACATGCACGTCGTCCTCGGGCTGGCCGACCGCGTCGCGGTCCTCCACCACGGCTCGCTGCTCGCGGTCGGCGCCTCGGACGAGGTGACCGCCGACGAGCGGGTCCAGCAGGCCTACCTCGGGGAGGCGCTGTGAGCAGCGTCCTCGTCCTCGACGACGTGCACGTGCGCTACGGCGGCTCGCACGTCCTCCAGAGCGTCTCGTTCGAGGTGCCGGACACCGGCGTCACCGCCCTGCTGGGGCGCAACGGCGTCGGGAAGACGACGACGCTCAAGGCGGTCCTCGGGCTCGCGCCGCGCACCGGCCGGATCACGGTGCGGGGCAGGGACATCGGCGGCGAGCGGACGCACCGCATCGTGGCGGGTGGCGTCGGCTACGTGCCCGAGGACCGCGAGGTGTTCGGCGGCCTCACCGTCGAGGAGAACCTCCGGCTGGTCGACCCGGACGCCGGCGCCGACGCCCCCATCGTCCGCGAGCTCTTCCCCGACCTCGTCGACCGCCGGGCCCAGCGCGCCGGCACGCTCTCGGGCGGGCAGCAGCAGATGGTCGCCCTCGCGCGGGTCCTGTTGCGCGAGAACGACCTCCTGCTCGTCGACGAGCCGACCAAGGGGCTGGCGCCGAAGCTCGTCACCGAGGTGGCCGACGTCCTCGCGCGGGTGGCCACGACGACGCCGGTGCTCCTCGTCGAGCAGAACCTTCCGCTCGTCCGGCGGATCGCCGACACCGTCGTCGTCCTCGACGCCGGTCGGGTCGTGCACCGCGGCGAGGCGCGGGCGCTCGTCGACGACCCGGCCCTGACCACCGAGCTGCTCGGCGTCTCGATGCGACGGGAGGGCGCCGCGTGAGCGACCTCGTCCTCATCCTCGTCACCGGGCTCGGCCTCGGGGCCCTCTACTTCCTCGCCGCGAGCGGGCTGTCGCTCGTCTACGGACTGATGGGCGTGCTCAACTTCGCCCACGGCGCCTTCGTGACGGCCGGCGGCTACGCGGCGTGGCTGACGATGGACGCGCTCCCGAACTCGCTCGGGGTCGGGGTGCGGCTGCTCGTCGCCGCGGTCGTGGCCGTCCTCGTCG
Source organism: Micrococcales bacterium (assembly GCA_014763705.1). Classification (GTDB taxonomy): domain Bacteria; phylum Actinomycetota; class Actinomycetes; order Actinomycetales; family Dermatophilaceae; genus Phycicoccus. Next base: position 3,135 of record JACXUW010000111.1, read on the forward strand.
GTGCCGTCGTCGGCGTCGTCGTCGAGGTCGTCCTCATCCGACCGCTGTACCTGCACCACATCCAGCAGGTGCTCGTCACCGTCGGGCTCTCGCTCGCCGCCGTCGCTGCGACCCAGGGCATCTGGGGCGCCGACCCGCACCCCGTCGAGAAGCCCGCGTGGATGGCCGGCACGGTCGAGCTGCTCGGGGCGCGGCTGCCGGTCGACCGGTTCGTCTACGTCGCGGTGGCGCTGGCCCTGTTCGCCGGCCTCGTCGCACTGCTGCGGTACACGCGCCTCGGGCTCGTCATCCGGGCCGGCGTCGAGAACCGCACGATGGTCGAGGCGCTCGGCATCGACGTGCGGCGCACCTTCACCGTCGTGTTCGGGCTCGGCGGGGCAGTCGCGGCGCTCGCCGGGGTCCTGTACTCGCAGTACGCCGGCACGGTCTCGCCCGGGCAGGGCGGCTCGCTGCTCATCTACGCGTTCATCGTCGTCGTCATCGGCGGGATGGGCTCGCTGACCGGCACCGCCGTCGCCGCGCTCGCCGTGGGGCTCGTCCAGCAGCTCGCGAACTACTACGCGGCGAGCGGCATCGGTGACCTGTCGGTCGTCCTGCTCCTCGCCCTCGTCCTCCTGCTGCGCCCGTCGTCCCTCAAGGGAGCCACCGCATGAGCCGCGTGAGCCGCATGACGTCGAGCCCGGGCCGCCGGTCGCTGCTGCGGGTCGTGCCACCGCTCGTCCTCCTCGCCGTGCTCGCCTACCTGCCGTACCTGCCGGTCGAGCTGCCCGGCGTGCTGCCCGGGCGGGTCAACGGACCCGGGTCGATGCAGCTGCTCGCCACCTGCCTCGTCTTCGCCGGGTTCGCCCTCTCCTACGACGTGTTGTTCGGACGCACCGGGCTGCTGAGCTTCGGGCACGCGCTCTTCGTCGCGGCCGGCTCGTACCTGCTGACCATCTCGCTGTCGGCGTGGTCGCTCCCGCTCGGGGTCTCGGTGCTCGTGGCCCTCGGCGGGAGCACGCTGCTGGCCCTCGTCGTCGGGGCGGTCGCGCTGCGGGTGGGCGGCATCGCCTTCGCGATGGTCACGCTCGCCTTCGCGCAGGCCGCCTCGATCGTCGTGCTCCGCGACCCGGGTGGCATCACCGGCGGCGAGGAGGGAAAGGCACTGCCGCGGTCCGCCGTGCCGGACCTGCTCGTCGGGGTGCAGAACGCTCCGTACCGGTACTGGCTCGCGCTCGGCTTCGTCGTCGTCGCGATCGTCGTCGTGCGGCTGCTCGTCGCCTCGCGCGCCGGCCACGCGATGGCCGCCGTGCGCGAGAACGAGCCGCGTGCAGCGGTCCTCGGCATCAGCACCTACCGGGTCAAGCTGCTGGCCATCGTCGTGGGGAGCTTCCTCGGCGCCCTCGGCGGCGTGGTGCACGCGCTCGTGCTCGGGGGGTCCGGGCCGCACCTCACGACCTCGGAGTTCACGCTGTCGCTGCTCGTCATGGTCGTGCTCGGCGGTGCCGGGCGCACGTGGGGCGCGCTGCTCGGCGGGTTCCTCTACCACTATGCCGACGCCCGGCTCACCGAGGCGAGCGGGTCCGGCCTGTTCGAGTCGCTGCCCGACGGCCTCCGGTCGGTTCTCGGCCAACCGCTGTTCGTCCTCGGTATCTTCTTCGTCCTCGTCGTCTACTTCGCCCCGGCGGGCCTCGCCGGGATCGGAGGACGAGTCGTCCGGAAGGCGGTCCGTCCGTGAGCACCGAACCCACGTTCTCCCTCGAGGTCCCCGAGGGGGAGGTCGGCGTGCACGACCTCTCCGGCGGCCCGGTCGCCGACGACGCCCCGACCGTGCTGCTCGTCCACGGCATCACGGCGAACGGGCTGTCCTGGAACCGGGTCGCCGACGAGCTCGTGCGGCGGCACGGACCGGGGTCGCTGCGGGTGCTCGCCCCCGACCTGCGAGGCCGGGCGACCAGCGCCGGAGCCGGGGCCCCGTACGGCCTCGCCGCCCACGCCGAGGACCTCGTCGGCATCGCGTCCGCGTTCGCGGCGACGCCCGTCCTCGTCGGCCACTCGATGGGTGGCTTCGTCGCGGCGCTCGCGGCGGCCCGCCATCCGGAGCGGTTCTCCGGCGTCGTCCTCGTCGACGGCGGCCTGGCCTTCCCGCCGCCGCCCGAGCTCGACATCGACGCGGCGCTGACGGCGACCATCGGACCGGCGATGCAGCGGCTCTCGATGCGCTTCGGCTCGCCGGAGGAGTACCTCGCCTTCTGGGACGCGCACCCGGCGCTCGGTCCGGTGCTGCGGGGTCCCGCCGGGGATGCCGCCCGCCGGTACGTCCTGCACGACCTGGTGCCGGCGGACGGCGGAGCCGGCGACGGGGGCGGCTGGCGCAGCTCGTGCGTCCTCGACGCGGTGCGGGCCGACGGCGCGGACGTCCTCGCCGACCCCGAGACGCACGCGGGCGCGCGACGGGCGGTCCTCGAGCACCGGTTGCCGGTCGAGCTCGTGTGGGCGCACCGCGGGCTGATGGACGAGCCGCAGGGCCTCTACGACCCGCAGCGGATCGCCGCGCTCGACCTGCCGGACGGGTTGCGGACGACCGACGTCGACGCGAACCACTACTCGGTGGTCCTCGAGGAGCCGGGGGTCGGCGCCGTCGTCGACGCCGTCGAGCGGATGCTCCCCGCCGCCCGCTGACCCGGCGGATACTGGGGGCGTGCCCTCGTCGACGGCCCCGGTCCTCACGGCGCTCGCCGTCGTCGCGCTGCTCGCGGCGATCGGCGCCTGGGTGCTGCGCGACGCCCGTGAGCGCGAGGCCGGCGGCCATGCGGTCGTCGCGAGAGTCGGCGGCCTGAGCATCGAGCGCCCGGAGGTCTGGGCCGGCCTCTGCCTCCTCGTCGTCGTCCTCGGGCTGCCGCTCTACCTCGTCGCCCGCGGGCCGTCGGCGTCCTGAGGACGGCCGGTGAGCCACTCCGCCCGGGTGACGGCGTACTCGACCTCGCCCTCCTCGGCGCCGGGCAGCGGCTCGTCGACGTCGCCGTGGAAGGTGCGCACGTACCGCATCCCGAGCCGCTCCATCACGGCGCGCGACCCGGCGTTGACGGCCATCGTCTGCGCGATGACGAGGCGCTGCCCCACCGTCCCGAACGCGTGGTCGAGCAGCGCGCGCGAGGCCTCGGTGGCGTAGCCGCGGCCCCACTGCCGGCGGAAGAGCCGGTAGCCGAGATCGCAGACGGTGGGGTCGTCGGGCTGGTCCGGGCCGTGGGCAGGCGGGAGCATCATCAGGCCGACCGGGTCCCCGTCGTGCGTCGTCGCCGCCCAGAACCCGAGCCCGTCGACGCGCCGGCCGTGGGCCATCCGCTCGGCGTGGCTCGCGACCACCTCGTCGCGCGAGCGCGCCCGGCCCCGGAGGAAGCGCAGCACCTCGGGGTCGCCGTCGAGCGCCACCTCGAGCTCGAGGTGGTCGTCGGCGAGCGGGTCGAGGCGGAGCCGCTCGGTGGTCAGCACGGGCTGGGGCATCGCACCATCCTCCTGCACGAACAACAGCAGCGGCAGGGGAGTTGGGTCAGTCGGTGGGGAGGAGGGCGCGCATCCGGAGGGCGAGCTGCAGCTCGAGCGAGCGCTCGGGCTCCTGCCAGCCGTCGCCGAGCAGCGCCCCGATGCGCTCGAGCCGCTGGGCGACGGTGTTGACGTGGACGTGCAGCCGGCCGGCGGCGTGCCGTGGCGAGCGACCGGCGTCGAACCAGGCCGCGAGGGTGCCGACGAGGTCGGTGCCGCGGCGGGCGTCGTAGTCGAGGAGTGGCCCGAGCTCGCGGGTGACGTACGAGGCGACGTCCGGGTCCGAGCCGACGATGAGGCCGGCGAACCCGAGCTGGGTGGCGGCGGCGCCCTCCCCGCGCCGGCCGAGGGCGACGAGGGCCGCGACGGTGCGGGCCGCCTCGACGTGCGCCTCCGGGATGCCGGCGACCCCGCGCAGCGGACCGACGCCCGACACCGTCACCTCGCCGCGGCGCCCGACCCGCGCGGCGACGGACGCCGCGAGGGCGCCCGGGTCGTCGCCGGGCACCAGGGCGACGACATCGCCCTCGTGCACGCCGACGAGCGCCCCGTCCCCGGTCGCGGCGGACGCCGAGAGGGCCAGCGCGCGGGTGGAGGTCGAGGCGTCGCCGCGCAGGACGAGGAGGCAGAACGGCGCGTCGGTGTCGGTGCCGGCCGAGCGGACCAGCTGCACCCGGTCCTCCTCCGGCCCCCGGGCGGCGACGAGCTCGGAGACCACCCGGTTGCGGGCCGCCTGCCGGGTGTCGGCGGCCTGGCGCTCGAAGAGGAGGACGAGGGCGGTGACGACCCCGGCCCGCTCGACGGTGCGCCGGTCGGCGTCCGCGAGGTCACCCGTGCCGCCGACGAAGAGCGTCGCGAGGTGCTCGTCCGCGGTGGCGACGGCGAGACCGTGCACGCCACCGGCGGTGACCAGCCGGCCGGCGCCGAGGTCGGGGAACGACTGCGGCACGACGGCTCCCGGGGAGGCACTGCGCACCGAGCCGTCCTCGTCGACCAGGGCCGCCCAGCCGCCGAGCAGGTCGGCCAGCGCGTGCGTCAGGTCGTCGACCCCGCCACCGCCGAGCACGAGGGAGGCGAACCGGTCGTGGGCGGCCGCCGCCTTCTCGATGCCGTCGGCGTACTGGCGCACCGTCTCGTGGGCCTCGGAGAGGGCGGCCAGCGCCGACTCGGCGTCGGCGAGCGCCCGCGTCTGGACGAGCGTCACGGCGGCGAGCGTCGCGAGGTTGCCGAGCAGGCCCACCTCCTCGCGGGTGAACGGCCTCGGGGTGCGGTTGGCGGCGAACAGGACTCCGACGAAGTCGTTCTCGACGAGCAGCGGCGTGCCGCAGATGGCGATGATGCCCTCCTCGGACACCGCGCCGTCGATGTCGGTCGTGTGCCGGAAGCGGTCGTCGTTCCAGTAGTCGGCCGTCCAGTAGGGCTTCCGGGTCGAGGCGACGAGCCCGCCGAGCCCGGCCCCGAGCTCGAGGCGCACCGACTGGAACGCCGCCGAGATCGAGCCGTCGGTGGCCCGCATGTAGGTGTCGCCGGCCTCGGGGTCGTAGAGGGTCAGGTAGGTGAGGTCGGTGCCGATGAGAGCCCGGGCCCGCCGGACGATGGCGTCGAGCACCTGGCCGGTGTCGCTCTCGCTGGCCAGCGCGCGGGCGGTCTCGAGCAGCGCGGAGAGCCCGGCCTCCCGGCGCTGGTGCACCTCGCGGGCGGCCGCCACCCGGACCGCCAGCTCGCGCGCCTCGGGCGGGGCTGGTGCGGCCGCGACCTCGGCGACGGACGCGTCGTCGGCCAGCAGCGCGAGCAGGCCGAGGGCGCCGTCGCCGGTGCCCTCCCGCTGCGCCTCGTCCACCATCCCGCCGATCCTAGGGACCATGGCCGGGACGCCGGCGCTCAGTGCGCCGTCCACCCGCCGTCCATGACGAACGAGGTGCCGTTGACCGACGCCGACGCCGGTCCGCAGAGGAAGAGCGCGAGGGCGGCGACCTCCTCCGGCTCGACGAGGCGCTTGACGGCGACCGGCTCGAGCATCACCGTCTCGAGGACCTCGTCCTCGGGGATGCCGTGCGAGCGCGCCTGGTCGGCGACCTGCTTCTCGACGAGCGGCGTGCGCACGTACGCCGGGTTGACGCAGTTCGACGTGACGCCCCTCGGCCCACCCTCGAGCGCGACCACCTTGGAGAGCCCCTCGAGCCCGTGCTTGGCCGACACGTACGCCGCCTTGTAGGCGCTCGCCCGCAGCCCGTGCACGCTCGAGACGTTGACCACCCGGCCCCAGCCACGGGCGTACATGTGCGGCAGCGACTGGCGCACCAGCCGGAAGGGCGCCGCGAGCATCAGGTCGAGGATCAGGTCGAACCGCTCGAGCGGGAAGTCCTCGACCGGGCTGACGTGCTGGATGCCGGCGTTGTTGACGAGGA
>JACXUW010000112.1 GCA_014763705.1 Micrococcales bacterium
GGGCTCCGGGTGCTCCAGGGCGTCGGCGGCGCCCTCCTCACCCCGGGGGCCCTGGCCATCATCCAGACCTCGTTCCGGCCGGCCGACCGCGCCGCCGCCATCGGCACCTGGGCCGGCCTCTCCGGCGTCGCCGCGGCCGTCGGCCCGTTCGTCGGCGGCTGGCTCGTCGACCACGCCTCGTGGCGCTGGGTGTTCGGCATCAACGTGCCGCTGTGCGTCGCCGTCGTCGCGCTCACCGCTCGGGCCGCCCCGGAGAGCCACGACCCCGATGCCGTCGGCCGCCGCTTCGACGTGCTCGGCGCCGGCCTGACCGTCGTGGCACTGGGCACGACGACGTACGTGCTCACCGCGTCGCAGACCCTCCCGGTCGCGGGTCTCGTCGGCGGCTGGCTGCTCGCCGTGGCGGCCGGCATGGGCTTCGTCGTCGTCGAGCGGCGCTCCCGGCATCCGCTGATGCCGTTGTCGCTCTTCGGTTCCCGCGTGTTCTCGGCCGCCAACGCGATGACCCTCCTCGTCTACGGGGCGCTCGGGGCGATCAGCGTCTTCGTCGTCCTCGAGCTGCAGGCCGCCGGATGGAGCGCCCTGGCCGCCGGCCTCTCGACGCTGCCCCTGACCGTCGTGATGCTCCTGCTCTCCTCGCGGGCGGCGGCCCTCTCGGACCGCATCGGCCCCCGCCTCCCGATGACCGTCGGACCCCTCCTGTGCGCGGCCGGCGCCCTGCTGCTGCTCCGCGTGGACGCGCACGCGGGCTGGTTCGACGTGCTCCCCGGGATGGTCGTCTTCGCGCTCGGGCTCGCCTCGCTCGTCTCTCCGCTCACCGCCGCGGTGCTCTCGTCGGCCCCCGACCGGCACGCCGGCGTCGCGAGCGGCGTCAACAACGCCGTGGCCCGGGCCGGCTCGCTCCTCGCCGTGGCCGCCCTGCCGGCGGTCGTCGGGCTGCGTGGCGACGCCTACCTCGACCCGGTCGCGATGACGAGCGGCTTCCGCGCGGCGATGCTGTGGTGCGCCGGCCTCCTCGTGGCCGGTGGAGTGGTCAGCTGGGTCGGTCTCGGCGGAGCAGCGCGCCGGTGACGAAGTCGGCGACCGTGCGGTGCCACTCGGCGGCCCGCCGGAGCATCGCGTGGCGCTCGCCGCGCACTCGCACCCAGGTGACGTCGGCCCCGAGTTCGTCCCACCGGTGCGCGACGAGGGCGGTGCGGCGCGGGTCGGTCATCCGGTCGGCGGAGCCGTGCATGAGGAGCACCGGCGTGCCCGCGCGCGGCGGGCGCAGGTCACCCTCGACCCACGGGGCCAGCCCGGCGACGGCCGCCACCCCGGGCTCGGCGGCGAGGGTCAGCGCGACCCGGCCGCCCATCGAGTGGCCGACGAGGGCCACCGGGACGCCCGGCAGGACGCGGCGGATGCGCTCGAGCGCCCAGCGCGCGTCGACGACGGGGTCCTGGGAGTGGCCGTTCCAGCCGCGCACGCGGTAGGTGAGGCGCAGGACCGCGAGCGACCCGCCACCGGCCCGGCGGATCGACTCGGCGAAGGGCAGCATCCGCAGCACGGCCAGCTGGAACCGGGTCACCCGCTGACGGCTGTTCTCGCGCCCCCCGTGGAGGACGAGGACGACCCCCGCGGGGCGGTCGGGGACGAACCCGCGCAGGCGCGCACCTCCGCCGCCGTCGGGGGCGAGCAGCAGGGCCTCGAGGGTGCGCGGTCGGGACGGCTCGGGTCGGCTCATGGCATGGGTGGGTGCGAGCCCGGCCGGGGCCGGCCGGGTGCTCGTGGCGCGCTCCTGCATCGCGTCGCGTACCCCTCTCGGGTCAGGCGGGTCCGGCCGTGGCTCCTCGGACGGTGGTCCGCACCCACGATGCGTACCCGGTGTCGGCGTCCGCGACGGGGACCGCCAGCACCTCGGGCGTGTCGTAGGGGTGTTCGGCGCGGACGAGCTCGCGGATGGCCGTGAAGTGGGCCGCCGTCGACTTCACGAGGAGCAGGTGCTCCTCGTCCTCCTGCACCGCACCGTCCCAGACGTAGACCGAGGTGATGCCCGGCACGACCTGGACGCAGGCGGCGAGGCCCGCGTCGACGAGGGCGTGCGCGAGGTGGAGGGCGCTCGCGCGGTCCGGGGTCGTGACGTGGACCTCGACGAGGGCGCCGCCCGCCGGGTCCGGGGTCGCGACCGGGTCCGTCACCGCGGCGGCTCAGACGTCGGCGCGGTGGAAGTTCTGGAAGCTGCGGCTGGCCGTCGGGCCGCGCTGGCCCTGGTAGTGCGAGGCGTAGCCCTCGGAGCCGTACGGGGTGTCGGCCGGGCTGGAGAGCCGGAAGAACGCGAGCTGGCCGATCTTCATCCCCGGCCAGAGCATGATCGGCAGGGTCGCGACGTTGCTCAGCTCGAGCGTGACGTGGCCGGTGAACCCGGGGTCGACGAAGCCGGCCGTCGCGTGGGTCAGCAGGCCGAGGCGGCCGAGGCTCGACTTGCCCTCGACGCGGGCCGCGAGGTCGTCGGGGAGGCTGACCGTCTCGAGGGTGCTCCCGAGGACGAACTCACCGGGGTGCAGGACGAAACCCTCCTGGGGGTCGACCTCGACAAGCCGGGTGAGGTCGGCCTGGTCCTGGGCCGGGTCGATCACCTGGTACTTGTGGTTGTCGAAGAGCCGGAAGAACTTGTCGAGGCGCACGTCGACGCTGCTCGGCTGGATCATCGCCGGGTCCCAGGGGTCGAGGGCGACCCGCCCGGCGTCGACCTCGGCCCGGATGTCACGGTCGGAGAGGAGCACGCCGTCAGGCTACCGGTGACCGATCGGGGCGGGTGCGGCACCGTGGCCCGGTTCGGTTAGACTTCCGGGCGCCGGGGAGGTCGCTCGACCCGGCACGCCGATGTAGCTCAATGGTAGAGCGCCAGCTTCCCAAGCTGGACACGCGGGTTCGATTCCCGTCATCGGCTCCACCGCATCACCGCAGGTCAGGCCGTGTGAGGCCGACCGGCCCCCTCACCGGCACCACGGCGATGAGCCACAGCGCACCCGCGACCGAAACCACGCTTGGCGCATCCGACCTCGCTCCCTCCTGCACCTGCTCAGCCATTCCCACGGCCAGGTGCTCCGCATCTTCCGACCTGTCCGCTCGCAGCAGAGCGCAAGTCACTTGGTATGCCGCCGAGGCTCGGGCGACGTCTGATCGGTAGTCGACGGCCGCACGCGCCGCCCTGTCCGAGGCGAGCATCGCTAGATCCGTCGCACCGAGCTTGGTCAGCATCTTGACCGCGACCACATACGCAGAGACGTGCGCCAAGACGAACTCCTGGTGAGCATGACCCGGCAGTCGAGCTCCGCGGTCCACGTCCGCCAGCAATGGAGTGACCGCCTCAATGCATGCGGTGTAGCGCGCTGCCTGGTACGTCCGGTGCACCGAAGCCACCTGTCGACGGACATCGTTGAGGTCCACAGGTTCGCCCTGCGCGCCCTGGAGGAGGTCGTCATGACGAGCGAAGAACCCGCGCACCTCGTCCAGGCCGTCGGAGGACGCATCACCATTCGGCGCTAGCTCCCAGGGCCGCCCAATGAGGTTCGCCGGCTCCACCTTCAGCACCCGTGCGAGATCGAGAGTCACACTGAGGCTGTCGACCGACCGCACGCCGCGCTCGACCTGTGACAGCCACGACTCGCTGCGTCCCACCAAACCTGCAAGGACTTGCTGACTCAGCCCGCGTCTACGGCGGTAGACGCCGATCCGTTCGCCCATTGAGCCAGTGGCCATGGTTCGACAGTAGCGCGGCTATAGGACAGGACTTCGGTTTCCCCACGCCCGGGTCATCTGCTACCCCTTCCCGCGCGCGGCGACGCGACTAACGGGCCACGCCCGCCACCCGACGAGCGAGCTGTGGCCCACCCATAGACTCAGAGGCGAGAACGGCCCGGCAACAGGTTGGTGACTGGTGGACTTGAGCGGAGGAGACCCGAAGGAGGTCCGACGGCGAGTCGGCGAACCTATCCACGAAGTGGCTCTCACGCAGGCGCTTGGTAAGCACCTACCGCGGCTCTTTCCCCCCGGAAGCGGGCGCACTACTTATCTGCTCTTCGAACCAAGGATTGGTCGAGGCAGGCCAGACGTTGTGGCTCTGCAAGTGTCGACCTCCGCCTTGCTCGCCATTCAACGTAGAGACCTGCGCCTCCCGCACCTCACGGCATCCCGGGCCGTATTCGCATCTGCAGAATCTGACGGACTCGGCGTAACGGCGCCCTACGGTCGCAAGCTTCGGGCGCAGGCGTATGAAGCCGGCTGGACGGTGCGAAGAGCGACAGCGACTGCGGCCGTCGTCGCGGACTCTTTGGCGATCGAGGCAAAGATGAGCGATTGGCGTCGAGGGCTACGTCAGGTTTCAGCCTTCAGACCTTACGCACATCGAGCCGCGCTACTAGTTCCCCATGGGGTGGCCAGTCGAGTCACGAAGGAGAACTTGGACGTATACCGCTCTGGCTTGCTGGAGGAGGACGCGACCTCGGTCTCCTGGGCGTGGCCAGCGCCGCGCCGCGACATCGACCCGGCCGCGTCCATATGGCTCCTTGAACTCCTCATGCGTGGACTGGAGAACGGGACGGCCTACAGCGCCTCAGCGCTGGCGAAGGCCGACAACGCAGCCGAGTACCCCTGAACCCTGCTCAGGTATGTGGGCGGCAGGACGATGCCCAACCGGCTCGCTCTCTGCAGACGGCGCTCGGCCTCGCCTAGCCGGTCAACCATGCTGTCCACCCGCACTGACACGTCGGCCTCAGCGACAACCCGATCCGCAAGGTTGGCTAGCAATCGCAAGTGCTGCACCTGGGCCTCAGACCGCCCCCAGGCCGAAAATGGCGACCGCTCAAAACGGGAAATCTGTCGTCGAGAGAACAACTCATCTTTGAGTGCGCTCTCAAATAGCGGCTCGGCTTCCGCTTCTGCCCGCACGGGGGCCCACAACCGGGCGAGTGTCAATCGCGCCGTGGCAGCCTGACCTCCAGGTGGCCTGGGCTGCCACTTCGACACATTGAACTGGCGCAGAGAATAACTCCATCCCGCAGACGAGGCGTCCGCGCCGGCCGCGAGACCCAGAAGCCCTTCGAAATCAGAGTAGCCCCACACCACGAAGTAGTCATTCAAGACCGAAAGCCGATAGATAAGGCGGAGCAGGTTGGTCAGGCGTGCGACTTCCCATGGTAGCGATGGATACTGAGTTCTGTGGCGGTCCACCAGGATATAAAAACCCGCCACGTCGAGGGTTGTCGCTACGTCGAGCCAGTCTTCAACACTTGCCCAGTCAGCAAATGCGCCCTCGTCGACGACGATTGAAGCAATCGTGTTGTCACCCCCCCACTCCGATTCCGCCGTTCGAGCGAATTGGATCGCCAAGGGGGTCCACACATCCGTGAACGAACTCTGAGGCACGGTCGGTGCAATGAACGGGCCTCGAATTCCAAGGTCCGCGTTTGCCCGCTCGACTCGTTGGACAGCTTGCGAAGTCGCGGCAGCACTTTGTGACCAGTGAAGAGCGCCAAGGTCTAGGCCGTGGTCCGCGTGGCAGCGTCCGCGACCCACCGGCGTCGTGGCGTAGACGTAAGCCTGAGGATCGAGCAGCACGCGGACGCCAGCGGATCGACAAGCTTCCGCCGTGGCCGATAGTGCCGCTTGCTCCTCGTCAGCCGGGCTGAGAATCACCCCCGAGAGATGTCCGCCATCCGCCACGTCGGCGATCTTTGACCCTTTGCCGTACCCGTGCTGAATGTAGAACGTCACGGCCCCTCCTCGACTATCGCCAATGGCTGATCTACTGATCTGTACCTACCTGCTGGGCGCTCTGCCAAGAGGCGCGTTATAAGGTGCACACGGCTCTGCTCCACCCCCGAGCCATCCAATTGGATAGCACTAAAGTTCGCCATCCTTCGCAAGTACTCGCTGGCTTGGATGCCCTGCTGCCAAAAAGGATGCTTCCCAGTGGCCGCTTCGAATGCCACCATGCCAACCAAATACAGGTCCGTTCGGAAATCTATAGTTGCGTAACGCCTGACTTCGAACTGCTCCGGCGCCGCGTACCTGCGCGTCTTTGGGGACTGCATAAACGAATCTGTTATGGCAGACAGGTCCGCATGAAACGCAATTCCAAGGTCCAGAAGGACTAGGTCTTCTCCATTGAAGATGATGTTCCCTGGCTTTATATCCCGGTGAACAATCTTGGACGGGCTTTCCCACATTGCCTTTACGGCACGGAGCATGTGCAAGAGCACCTTCTCGCAAAGCTCCGGACCAGACTGGCCGTCCGCTATGGCTTTCTCGAGGGTAGGTCCTTCGTAAAATGGCTCTAAATACCATAGATGCTGGCTCGCCCCGACATCTCGGATACTCGGCTTATCCAACACCTTAACCACGTGCGGGCAGGCGACACTTTCCATTCCCAACAGTTCACGAGCAAATCGCTCAGGAAGATTGGCTAGTTCATCATCATCCCCAACGGCGGGTTCCATGACGATCTTGATGACCACGTCCTCATCTGCTCGGCTTGCTCGATAAGCGACCTTGTAGGCACCGACGCCGAGGTGGGGGGTCACAACTGTCAGGTCCGAGAACGCACGACCGACGTCTCCATCAGTGAAAGGTGGTAGCACTCATCCCCCAAACCTTGCGCAGCTCACCCCGGTGATACTGCCAGTCAGGCAGCCCCAGCGAGCGGGAATCTGGCAGCGAGCCCGCGATTGAGTTCCGCGACGAGTTCGGCGTGGAACCGCCTGCGATACCGCTCCTCCGTGAGGACTTTCTCTACTGATTCAAGGCGCGCCTCCGGCGCGCAACAGCGCGGGGCCCCGCGACAGGGACCCCCGCGCTCCGGGCGCTTCGCGCCCTCCGCGCACCCCCGTCGCACCCCGCGCCTCGCGCCTCGCAAATTCGGGATCGCTATCGACCTCGAAGGACTAGCCTCCGCCGGGTGACCCCACCCGTTGCCCACGACTCACTCGTGGCCCCGCTGATCGACGCCGCCGCGTCGGCCCGCCGAGGGCTGCGCTGGCGGGTCCTCCGATTGCGTGGGCTGGCTGGGGACTCGGGCCGGCCCGATCGCAGCGAGCGGGCTCGTCGACTATCGGATGCCTGGGACCGCGAGTGGGGTGGCAACCTGCCCTTCCCCTGGGACCTACGTGACGAAGGCCGTGGCCGGTGGGTTCGATTCCACAGCCTGCCTGAAGGCAAGCGGTACGCCGAGACGAAAGACGAGTACGCGGAGATCCTCCGTAGGCACCGCACTGTGATCGAAGAGCTGCTCGACGGTGCAGATCTGACGGAACTAGTGGTGATTGCCGTGGACTGGGGTCGCAGAGACCTCGCAACGGGCTTGGCGCGCCGACAAGTGCCCAACGCGTGGCCGTGGAGGCGATTCGTCGACGAGGACGACACCACCGCACCCATGTACTGCTGGGTGCAGGAAGGACTGACCCCAGACGAGCTCGATGCCCTGCTCCGCGCTGCCGCCGACTACCAGGGGCGCTTCGTCCTGACCGCAAAGTCGCTGGCTTGGTTGTACTGCCCCTACGACGGCGGAGCGGACGTGTGCGCCCCCTCAACGAAGCAACGGGCGTCCCTAGCCGCTCGGCACGCTGCGTGGCTTCCGGACGACGATTCCGCCACCTGAGCGCCACACCCAGAGGTCGTGAGGTGGCGAGCCGCCGACCCTGCGCTCCACTCTCCGCCCGCCTCCGGGCCGCATCAAGGGCGCTACGCGTCGCTGCGCGATGACCTCCGGCCACCCTTGACCCGACCACTCCGGCCGGCTCCCCGGCTCCGCTACGGATCGGTGGCTCTCCCTGCCCGCGTGCCCAATCGTGCCCAATCACCCTCCAGAACACACCAAACAGGCACCACCAAAGCCGCTGCAGCCGTGCGTGATCACAGCCCGGAAGGACCCCTCGGCGCGCTTCCCAAGCTGGACACGCAGGTTCGATTCCCGTCATCGGCTCGCAGTCGAGTGAACACAACACGCCGTATCCGAGGAACGGCACACGGCGTGTTCTGTTCACTCGACGGGGTGCAGCCGCCCGGGGCCTACGCTCCCGGTATGCCGCAGGTCCTCCTCGTCGCGGCGACGGTCTCGAGCGGGCTGCTCGCGGGCGTCTACCTGCTCTACGCGCACACGGTGGTGCCGGCGCTGCGCGACCTGCCCGATGCCGTGGCGGTCAGCGCGTTCGCGGCCCTCGACCGGCGCATCGTCAACCCGTGGTTCATGGCCACGGCGTTCCTCGGCGCCCCGGTGCTCACCGCCGCGGCGCTCGTGGCCGGCTCCGCATCCCAGCGCGGATGGGTCGGCGCCGCGCTCGTGCTGCACCTCGTCGCCACGGTCGTCACCGTGCGGATCCACCTGCCGCGCAACGATGCACTCAAGGCTGCGGTCACTGCCCGCGACGACGCGACCGCCGCGCGCCCACTGCTCGACGAGCCGACCTGGGTGCGCTGGAACCTCGTCCGCGTCGTCGTGTCGGTGGCCGCCACGGCCCTGGTCGCAACGGCGCTGGCCCGCGGCTGAGACCCCGGCCTCCCGGGTCGTGTGCCGAGGCGGTCGCCGGGACGACCACCCGAGCACACGACGCACGCGCCGCGGCCGAGCGTCAGCTGCTCGGGACGACCCAGCCGATGACGGTGACGACCCCGATGACCGCGCACACGACGAACAGTGCCGCGAGGATCCAGCCGATGACCTGGGCGCCGTCGACTCCGCCGCCCTCCGCGTCGTCCCCGTCCTCGGGACGCGCGACGAGCTCACCGGGCCGCACGAGGGGCTCGTCCGGCGCGTCGAGCCGCGGCTCCGCGACGAGTGCCTTCGCGTGCAGCGCCTCGATCCGGGCGGCCCGCGGCTCGGCACGCACCGGCTGGGGCAGCGAGCGCCACATCACGGCGAAGTCGTCCCCGGACTGCTCGCGCCACGCCGCGACCGCCTCGTCGGCCTCCGGACCCTTCGCGCCGGCGGCGAACCACATCGCTCCGGCCCGCGGCAGGTCTCCCATCCCGTGGAGCACGTGACCGAGGAGGGTGAGCGCCTCGGCGTCCTCGGTCGTCTCG
>JACXUW010000113.1 GCA_014763705.1 Micrococcales bacterium
GCACTCCGGCGGCGAGCAGGCGGGTGGTGGGGCGACCGGTCAGGCAGGGGCTCCTCGGTCAAGGGCGGCGTGGCGCGGGTAGCCCTCGACGTCGACGTGGCGGGCGATGGTGGCGGTGGCGCGGCGCCCCGCCCCGACGGGGACGTCCGTGACGAGGTCGTCGAGGAACGCGTAGCGGCGGCGGACGGAGCGGTGGTAGCTGTCGGCGTCGGCACCGTCGCGCAGGTGGTGCCACCAGTCCGCGATGTCGCCCCAGCCCGGTGCGGCGAGCGACCCGCCGAACTGCTGGACAGCGAGGGCGGAGCAGAGCGAGGCGAACGAGATGCGCTGCACGAGAGGCCATCCGGCGAGGGTGCCGAGGACGACGGCGGCGCCGAAGACGTCACCGGCCCCGGTGGGGTCGAGGGCGTCGACCCGCAGCGCCGGCACGACCGCCTCCTCGCCGGTGCGCGAGTCGATGGCCAGGGCACCGTCCTCGCCGTTGGTGACGACGGCGAGCGGGACGAGGTCGGCGAGCGCGTAGAGCGCCTCGTTCGGGGTGCGGGTGCGGGTGTAGGCCATCGCCTCGGTCGCGTTGGGGAGGAACGCGTCACAGACGGCCAGCTGGTCGAGGACGTCGCGGGGCCAGGTGCCGCTGGGGTCCCAGCCGACGTCGGCGAAGACGAGCGCCCCGGCGGCCCGGGCCTTCTCGACCCACGTCGGGTCCTCGTCGCCGACGAGGCGGCGGTCGGGGGCGAGCTCGGCCATCACGGCCCGGCAGCGCGGCGGCTCCCCGATGAGCTCGGTGGCCCCGAGGGGTGGCGGGTGGCCGTGGCTGACCATGCCGCGGTCGCGGGCGACGGCCATCGACACCGTCACGGGCGAGTGCCACCCCTCGAAGCGGCGGGAGCGGCTGAGGTCGACCCCCTCCTCGTCGGCCAGGGTCTCCCAGCAGAAGTCGCCGTAGGCGTCGTCCCCGAAGGCGGCGGCGAGCGAGGTGCGCAGGCCGAGCCGGCGCGCGGCGACGGCGAGGTTGGCGATGCCGCCGGGGCACGAGCCCATGCCGCTGGCCCACACCTCCTGGCCGCCGTCGGGGAGGGCCTCGAGGCCGGTCATGATGATGTCGAGGAAGACCGTGCCCCAGACGAAGACGTCGACCGGCGGGCTCTCGTCGCGGCGCAGCGCGGCGAGCGGGTCGAAGGCCGGGGAGGGCACGGCGCGGGCTCCTTGGACGTCAACGGGTGAGTCGCCAGCATGCACCCGATCACCGGGTTCGACAACCACGAAATGCGCAGGATTGTGCATCCGCGATCAGGACGTGACGATTCCTGCTCGCTATGGTGGGCGCATGCGAGCGGCCCGGCAGCGTTCCATCGTGGGGCGGCTCCGCGTGCACGGCACCGCGTCCACCGAGGAGCTCGCCGACCTGTGCGGCGTGAGCATCGCGACCGTCCGGCGCGACCTCATCGAGCTCGAGCGGCTCGGCCAGCTGCGGCGGGTGCACGGGGGCGCCGTGACCACCGCGGTCGCCGACGCCGACGCCGTGCGGGGCTTCGCCGAGGTCGCGGCCACCGACGCCGCGGAGAAGACCGCCGTCGTCCGCCGGGCGGCCGCCATGGTGCGCGACGGAGACTGCGTCGTCCTCGACATCGGCACGACGACGATGCTCCTCGCCCGCGAGCTGAGGGGGCGGCACGTCACCGTCGTCACCGCGAGCCTCGCCGTCCTCGACGTCCTGCACGGCGACGAGGCGGTCGAGCTGATCCTCCTCGGCGGGGTCGTCCGCCGCACCTACCACTCCCTCGTCGGGTCGCTCACCGAGGACGCGCTGCGCCAGGTGCACGGTGCCCTCGTCTTCCTCGGCGCCAGCGGGGTGCGGGCCGACGGCACCGTCCTCGACACGACCGCGGTCGAGGTGCCGGTCAAGCGGGCGCTCCTCGGCGCGGGGGACACCTCGGTCCTCCTCGTCGACCGGCACAAGATGCCCGGGACGGGGTCGCTGCGGGTCTGCGGCGCGGGCGCCGTCGACGTGCTCGTGACCAACGACGGCGCCGACCGCGCGACGCTCGCGGCCTGCCGCGAGGCCGGCACCGAGGTGGTCCTCGCATGAGGCTCGCGATGCTCGGCGGCGGTGGCTTCCGCACCCCGCTCGTGTACGGCGCGCTGCTCGGTGACCGGCACGAGCGGCGGGTCGACGAGGTGTGGCTGCACGACATCGACCCGGGCCGGCTCACGACGATCCGCCGGGTGCTCGACGAGATGGCGGCCGGGCAGCCCGACGCGCCACGCGTCCGCGCGACGACCGACCTCGACACCGCGCTCGAGGGCAGCGACTTCGTCTTCTCCGCCGTCCGCGTCGGAGGTCTCGAGGGCCGCACGGCCGACGAGCGGGTCGCCCTCGACCTCGGCCTGCTCGGCCAGGAGACGACCGGTCCGGGCGGGATCTCGTTCGGGCTGCGCACCGTTCCGGTGGCCCGGCACGTCGCCGAGCGGGTCGCCGCCGTCGCACCGGACGCCTGGGTCATCAACTTCACCAACCCGGCCGGGATGATCACCGAGGCCATGCAGGGGGTGCTCGGCGACCGCGTCGTCGGCATCTGCGACAGCCCGATCGGGTTGGCGCGCAGGGCTGCTGCTCGGCTGGGCCTCGACCCCGCCGTGACCACCGTCGACTACGTCGGGCTCAACCACCTCGGCTGGCTGCGCGGCCTGCACCACGACGGTCGCGACGTCCTCCCCGACCTGCTGCGCGACGACGCCGCCCTGGCGTCGATGGAGGAGGGGCAGCTCTTCGGGCTCGACTGGGTGCGCACACTCGGCACCATCCCCAACGAGTACCTCTACTACTACTACTTCACCCGGGACGCCGTCCGCTCCATCCGGGCGGCCGAGCAGACCCGCGGCGAGTACCTGCTCGAGCAACAGCGCGGGTTCTACGCGGCGCTCGACGGAGGCCGACCCGGTGCCCTCGCCGAGTGGGACCGCGTGCGGATGGAGCGCAACGCCACGTACATGAAGGAGGCGCGCGGCGAGGACGAGGAGCGCGACGAGGCCGACGTCCAGGGCGGCGGGTACGAGGGGGTCGCGCTCGCGATCATGGCCGCGATCAGCCGGGGCGAGCCGGCCGAGCTCATCCTCGACGTCCGCAACCGGGGCACGGTGCCGGGGCTGCCGGAGGACGCGGTCGTCGAGGTGCCGTGCGTCGTCGACGCGGCCGGGCCACGGCCGCACCCGCTGCCGCCGCTCACCGGTCATCCGCTCGGGCTGGTCGAGCAGGTCAAGGCGGTCGAGCGGCTGACCATCCGGGCTGCCCTGACCGGGGACGAGGCGATGGCCGTCGAGGCGTTCGCGCTGCACCCGCTCGTCGACTCGGTCACCGTCGCGCGCCGGCTGCTCGCCGGGTACCGCGCCCGCATCCCGGCCGTCGACGCGGTCTTCGACCGGCTGCGCTGACGCCGCCGGAGATCCCGGGGACGGCTCGTACCATCGCGGGATGGCCGGGACGCGCGCGCGATGAGTCGCCGCCGGCGCGCGTTCCTCGGGGGGCTGCTCGCGCTCGCCCTCCTCGCCGTGGTCGGCGTCGTCGTGGCGCGGACGCTCGGCGGGAGCGGGCGCGAACCGGCCGAGGGTCCGGTGCTCCTCGTCCCCGGGTACGGCGGCAGCGAGACGTCGCTCTCGCCACTCGTGACGGCCCTGCGCTCGGTCGGGCGCGACGTGCGGGTCGTCGACGTCGGGGACGGCACCGGCGACCTGCGCACCCAGGCCACCGCGCTCGGCCGGGCGGCGGACGCCGCGCTCGCCGGCGGCGCCGCGTCGGTGGACGTCGTCGGGTACTCGGCCGGCGGGGTGGTCGCGCGGGTCTGGGCCGCCGGCACCGGTGGGGACACCGCCCGCCGGGTGGTCACGCTCGGGTCGCCGCACCACGGCACGTCGGTGGCGAGCCTCGGCGCGGTGCTCGGGGGCGGCGCGTGCCCGACCGCCTGCCGCCAGCTGGCCGAGGGCAGCGACCTGCTCGCCGGCCTGCCCGAGACGCCCGGTGCCGCCCACTGGCTCAGCGTGTGGACCGCCGACGACGAGACCGTGACGCCACCGGACTCGGCCGTCCTCGCCGGTGCGGTCGACGTCGAGGTGCAGGCCGTCTGCGCCGACGCCCGGGTCACGCACGGCGGCCTGCCCGGCGACCCGCTCGTCGTCGGGCTGGTGCTGCGGGCCCTCGGTGGCCCGCCGGTGGACGCCCCACCGCCCGCCGGCGAGTGCGGTGCGGTGCGGGCCGCCGGTTCGCTGGCGCTGGTCGGCCGGAGGTGACGGTCAGCTCGTGACGTCGCGCGTCGCGAAGTTGGCCCAGGCCGCCCCGAGGAACACGACGACGTAGCCGGCCTGGATGAGCGCCCCGGCCCGCAGGTCGTGCCAGGGGATCGGGTCGCGGAAGAGGTCGACCCAGGCCAGCCAGTACCGCGTCGGCAGGTAGTCGCGCACCGCCACCGTGGCGTCGAGGGTGACGAGCACGGTGCTGCTCACGAGCGCGGCCAGCCCGCCGAGCGCCGCGGCGAGGGCGGAGTCGGTGAGGGTCGAGAGGAAGAGCGAGATGGCTGCGAGACCGACCATCGACCATCCGATGGAGAGCACCATGACGCCGGTCCGCCACGCGAGGTCGGCCGGAGTGAGGGTGGTGCCCGCGAGCGTGGTGGTCGTCAGCTGCCCGGAGTTGCCGAGCAGCGTGACACCCGTGACGTAGCCGACGACGGCGACCGCGACGACGGCGAGCAGGGTGTAGACGAGGATCGACACGAGCTTCGCCGCGAGCAGCCGGGTCCGGCCGACCGGTCGCACGAGGAGGTAGCGGAGCATCCCCGTCGACGCCTCGCCCGCGACCGCCTCGCCGGCCTGGACGGCGACGGCGATCGGCAGGAAGAACGGCAGCACGATGCCGAGGGCCGCCGCGGGGTAGAGGGCGCCGTTGCCGAGCACGGCCGCGAGCAGCGTCGGTCCCTGGCCGGGACGTGGCGCGATCTTCGTGACGGACAGGAAGATCGCGACGACGACGGGCAGCAGGCACAACAGCCCGATGCTCAGCCACGTGCGCGGGCGGAGCAGGAGCTTGCGCAGCTCGACGCGGATCACGACGTCAGCTCCAGGACCGACTCCTCGAGGGTGCGGCGCTCCGGCACGGCCTCCCGGACCGCGATGCCGGCCCGGACGAGCCGCTCGGTGGCCTCGGCGACGCCGACCCCGTCGAGGACGAGCCGCCCGCCGTCGGCGCCGTCCAGTCCGTCAGGTCCGGGCGACGGCTCGGGCACACCGAGCGCTCGAGCGGCCGCCGCGATGTCGTCGACCCGGACGACGGTGCGCCCGGTCGGACCGCGGAGGGCGTCGAGGGCGTCCTGGGCCACGAGTCGGCCGCGGTCGAGGACGCCGACCCGGGTGCAGAACAGCTCGACCTCGGCCAGCAGGTGGCTGGAGAGGAAGACCGTCGTGCCGTTCTCGTTCAGCCGGACGAGCAGGTCGCGGACCTCGGCGATGCCGCGGGGGTCGAGGCCGTTCGTCGGCTCGTCGAGCACGAGCAGCCGCGGGCCCCGCAGCAGGGCCGCGGCGAGCCCGAGCCGCTGGCGCATCCCGAGGGAGTACGCGCGGACCGGCTTGCGTCCCACGTCGGCGAGCCCGACCTCCTCGAGCGCGGCCTCGATCCGCCGCGTCCGGCTGCGCCGCGACCCCACACCCTCCGCCAGCGGACCACCGCTGACCGGCGGCCCGGCGGCGTCGAGCAGCCGCAGGTTGGCGCGCGCGGACAGGTGCGGGTACGCGGCCGGGCCCTCGACGAGCGCTCCGACGCCCGGCAGCGCGGCGCCGGCCTCGCGGGGGATACGGTGCCCGAGCACCTCCACCTCGCCGCTCGTCGCGTAGACGAGGCCGAGGAGCATCCGCACGGTCGTCGTCTTGCCCGAGCCGTTGGGGCCGAGGAAGCCGTAGCGGTCGCCGGGGCGGACGAGCAGGTCGAGGCCGTCGACCGCCGCCACCCGGCCGAAGCGCTTGGTCAGGCCACGGGTTGCGATGGCCGCGGGGGTGTCGACCGTCTCCTCGCTCACGGCGCCTCCCGGGGCGGCGGCGGCGACGCGAGCAGGTCGGCCGCGACGGCGTCGAGGACCCGCGGCTCGACGAGGCCCGCGACCACGTAGGCGTGCCGCCGGTCGTCGCCCCGGACGAGGAGCGCGTTGAGGAGGCTCGAGCCGACCCGCACCCGGGAGCCGCCCTCGACCTCCTCGAGGACCGAGCCGGCGGACGTCGCGTTGCGCATCACGTCGCGGGCGGTGCGACCCGGGAGCGGCAGCACGGCGACCCGGACCAGGCCCGTGCCGTACGTGCTCGTGCCACCGACGAGCGGCCCGGAGGCGTCGAGCCCGCCGAGCCGCGGCGGCATCGCCCACGGAGACTCCTGTGCGACCCGGGCGACGAGGTCGGGGGCGGTCTCGAGCGAGCGGCGGGCCGTCGGGGGTGCGGGCGGGACGAGGACGCGCCCGTCGGGCCGGCCGACCCGCACCCCGCTCAGCGCGCTGACGAGGGCGTCGCCGCCGGTCGTCCCGACGACGACGACGCGCAGCGGGAGGCCGGTGGCGCGGTCGACCCACACGTCCGCCCGGGCGATGGTGCTCCCGCCCGTGCCCGGGACCACCCGGACTCCGTCCGCGGTGCGCCCGTCGAGCCGCTGCGGTGGCAGGGCCGAGAGCCGGTCCTGCGGACCGACCGAGGACAGCAGGCGGCGGGCTGCGGCGGGGGCGACGAGGTCGTCGGCCCGGGGCAGCCGCGCCCGGGCGTCGCCGACGACCGTCACGAGCCGGCGGCTGCCGTAGTCCCACGTCGTCGTCGACGACGGGAGGCCGTAGGTGTCGCTCTCGCCGGTCGCGTCGACGGTGTCGACCCGCCAGTGGCGCGGTCCGTCCCACCAGATGCGGGTGCGTGTCGTGCCGCCGAGGAGCGTCGCGAGGTCGCCGAACCCGCTGATGTCCGGCAGCGCCAGCCCGCCGCGGCTCTCACCGTCGGCGCGGTAGGCGACCCCCGCCGACGCGAGGGCCCGGGCCACGATGCGGTCGGGGGAAGCGGTGGTCCGTCCGACGGCGACCGTGGAGCGCAGCACCGGGACCAGCCCGAGCAGCGTGACGAGCACCGCCGTGCCCGCGACGACGACGAGCCACCGCCGGCGCGTGTCGGAGCTGACGACGGTGCCCATACCGCAGTCTCACCCGGGGACGCCCGCGGGACAACGTGTCCGATCGTCCGTCCACCGGTGCCGTACACCCCGCGGTGCAGGGCGGCCTACTCCCCGTGGCGGATGCCGGGCCGCCCGCCGCGCGGCTACCGTCGGGGGATGGACGGGCCGCCGCGCGCGAGGCGCCACGGACCGCCGACCTGGGTGCCGGCGGTGCCGCTGGCCCTCGTCGCCCTCGCCGTCCAGCTGGGCGGCTCGTGGGGGCGGGCGCACTCCGAGGGCCGCACGCTCGGGTCCGGCTCGGTGGCCCTGCTCGTCGTGGGTCCGCTCGCCGTCGCCGCGCTCTCGCGCTGGCCGCTCGTGCCGCTCGCCGTCTCCATCGTCGCCGCGCTGGCGTACGTCGCCACCGGTGCCCCCGTGGGTCCGGTGTTCGCGGCCCCCGTCGCGGCCCTCCTCGTCGAGGGGTTCCGGCGGCGCAGCGAGCGGTTCGCGGCAGTCCGCGAGGAGCGGGCCCGGCGCAGCGAACGCGCCCGCACCGACGAGCGCATGGCGATGGCCCGCGACCTCCACGACGCGCTGGGGCACAGCCTCACCCTCATCAACGTCCAGGCCGGGGCCGCCCTGCACACCTTCGACCGCGACCCCGAGAACGCCCGGCAGGCCCTGACCACCGTCAAGGCCGAGTCGCACCGCGCGCTCGAGGAGGTGCGGCGGGTCCTCGACGCCGTCCGGGACCCCGCGGTGGCCGCGGCGGTGCGCCCAGGGCCGGGGCTCGCCGACGTGCCCGGCCTCGTGGCGGCGGACCCGTCGTTCGCCTGGGAGCTCGCCGTCGCGAACGGCTCGGCCGACGGCCTGCCGGTCGCCGTCGACGCCGCGGCCTACCGGGTGGTCCAGGAGGCGATGACCAACGTGCGTCGGCACAGTGGCGCCCGCCACGCGCGGATCGAGGTGTCGCGCACGGAATCCCGCCTGTCCGTCCGGGTGACCGACCCGGGCGCGGAGGGGGCGGCGATCGACACCGCGGAGACCTCGGGTACCGGCCTCGTCGGGATGCGCGAGCGCGTCGAGCGGCTCGGGGGCACGCTCGAGGTGGGTCCGCGCCCCGGCGGCGGGTACCGCGTCTCCGCCACGTTCCCGCTCGGAGAGGAGCACCGATGACGACCATCGTCCTCGTCGACGACCAACCGCTGCTGCGGGCCGGCTTCCGGATGATCCTCGACGGCGAGCCCGACCTCGAGGTCGTCGGCGAGGCGGGCGACGGCGCAGCCGCGGTCCGGGTGGTCCGCGAGACGCATCCCGACGTCGTGCTCATGGACATCCGGATGCCCGAGCGCGACGGCCTCTCGGCGACGGAGGAGATCTGTGCCGACCCCGCGCTGGCCGGGACGCGCGTCCTCGTCCTCACGACCTTCGAGCTCGACGAGTACGTCTTCGAGGCGCTGCGGGTGGGAGCGAGCGGCTTCGTCCTCAAGGACCTCGAGCCGGCCGACCTGCTGACCGCGGTCCGCCAGGTCGCGGCCGGCGACGCCGCGCTGTCGCCCAGCGTGACGCGGCGGCTCGTCGAGCACGTCTCCGCGGGGGACGCCCGCCGCCCTCCGGTCGAGCAGGTGCGGGCCCTCGAGGCCTTGACCGAGCGGGAGCGCGAGGTCGTCGCGCTCGTCGGGGAGGGCCTGACGAACGACGAGATCGCCGCGCGGCTCTTCCTCTCGCCCGCGACGGCGAAGACGCACGTCAGCCGGGCGATGACCAAGGCCGGGGCGCGCGACCGCGCCCAGCTCGTCGTCCTCGCCTACGAGAGCGGCCTCGTCCGGCCCGGCTGGATGGCCTGACCCCCCACCACCCGGCTCATCCGGTCGGTTGCTCCGGGGTTCGGGT
>JACXUW010000114.1 GCA_014763705.1 Micrococcales bacterium
CTCGGGCTCGGGCTCCTCGACGGGCGCGGGGTTCGCCGGCAGGCTGTCGTCGGCCTCCACGCTGCCGTCGGGGTGGACGATCAGCGGCCACTCCCCGTCGGGGCCGGTCGTGGTCACACGGACGGGGCGCTGCATCTTCCCGGCCGTCTCAGCGACGCGAGCGAGGATCGCCGCGCGAGCATCCTCGAGAGTGGTCGTCTCGATCGGGTATGACGTCCCGTTGATCGTGACCTCTCCCGATCCGTTCGCGTGGGTGCGCGCCTCGATCTTGGGGAACGTGGGTACTTCGATGCCGCTCATGGTCGTCTCCTGATCTACTGTCCGAGCTGGATTCCGACCTCAGCCATGAAGGGGGCTGGGTCGATGTTTTCGCCGTTCACCTGCACCTCGAAGTGCAGGTGCGACCCGAACGAGTGCCCGGTGTTGCCGACGAGGCCCACCTGCTCGCCCGGGAGGACGGTCTCGCCGGCCTGCACGTCGATGCGGCTCATGTGGCCGTACCAGATGACGCTGCCGTCCCAGTACTGGACGGCGACCTTGTTGCCGAAGCTGTCCTCCCAGCCGGCCTTGAGGACCGTGCCCTTGGACAGCGCGTAGAGGGGGGTGCCGGTCGGGGCGGCGAGGTCGAGGCCGTCGTGGTGCGTTCCCCAGCGCGCGCCGAACCCGGAGGTGATGTTCCAGATGTGGATCGGCCGGACCCACTTCTTGGCCCGCTTCTCGGCCTCCGCCTTGGCCTTGGCGGCGGCCGCGGCCTTGCGCTGGGCGCTGCGGGCGGCCCGGGCCTGCGCCTCGGTGCGGCCCTGGAAGGCGGCCGACTGGATGGAGGCGTCCTGCCGGCGGGCGGCGAGGTCGCTGGCGAGCTGGTCGTCGGCGGCCTGCTGCGAGCGCACGAGCGCGGTCTGGCTGCTCGCGAACTCGAGCGGCTGGGGAGCCGACTCCGCCATGCTCGCCCCCGTCGCCGTCACCACCAGCGCGGCCGCGGCACTCGTCGGGAGGACGAAGCCCGGGCTCAGGGCGCGGGGGACGCGGGCGCGGCGCTGCTGGCTGCGGTGGCGGCCAACATGACGCCCGGTGTAGGACCGGGAACTCACGACGGGAGGGACCTCGTAGGGGTGGCAGGGGACCTGGCGGGGCCCGCACACCGTACCGTGACCATTCCGTGACACAAAGGTGGGGTTCACGTGACGATCCGCGTGTCGCACCCCGAGCCGCCGCGCCCCCACGGCCTGACCTGCGAAAACGCTGTCGCCTGTGAGACGGCTCACCTGAGAGATGTCTCAGGAACGGCCCCCGGGGCCGTGGGTGGGCGCGCCGGTCGCGCCGCGTGGACGACCGGCCTGCCCGTGGTCAGTCGCGCCGGGACAGCGGGATGACCCCGCGCCGCACCGTGCTGCCGTCGGCGTCGAGCTGGGTCAGCGCCGTCGAGATGCCGTGGACGACCTCGCCGAGCATCGGCAGGGTGAGGTGTCCCGCGCCGTGCAGGCGCACCGTGCGTGCGGCGAGGTCGGGGTGGCGCAGGGCGGCGGAGCGCTGCGGCACGATGGCCGCGTCGCAGTCGGACCAGTACGCGAGGAACCGCGTCCGGCAGCCCGGGGCCGGACGGGCGAGCTCGCGCATCAGCCCGCTGCCCGGGCGCATCTGGCGCATGAGCCGGGTCGGGACGGCGTACGCGGCCCAGGTGCCCTCGTGCGGGGTGCCGAGGGTCACCAGCGTGTGCACGCGCTCGTCGCCGCCGAGCCGGGTGACGTAGTAGCGCGCGACGAGCCCGCCGAGGCTGTGGCCGATGACGTGGATGCGCTCGAACCCGCTCTGCTCGCAGACCGCCTCGACCTCCTCGGCGAGCCGGATCGCCGCGGTGCGGACGTCGGTGGCGACGCTCGAGTAGTTCATCGCGAACACGTTCGAGAACCCACGCCGCGTCAGCCCGCGGCGCAGCACGGTGAAGATCGAGCGGTTGCTGACGATGCCGTGGACGAGCAGGATCGGCGTCCCCGCGGCCTCGACGTCGGAGACCAGCAGCCCCCGTTGCACCGGGGGGAGGTGCTCGAGACGGTAGGTGGGCTCGCTGGGCGCCCGTCCGCTGCCGACGAGCCCGAACGGCCAGGTCAGCAGGTGCGCGCCCAGCCAGACCGTCTCGACCGCGGCACCGGCCACGACGGCGGGGTCGGCGAGGGCGCGCAGGCTGCGGACGACCGTCCCGGGGAGGGCCGTGACCGACCGGGGACGTGCTGCGTCACCGGGCCCGGAGGCGCCGGTCCGACGCTGTGGGGCGAGGCTCATGGCGGGTTCACTGTAGGGCCGTCGCAGCGTCCCCGGAAGTCGTCGACGAATGGTCAAGACCCCATCGCCAGCCGGTAAAGAGTTCCGTCTTCCGGGTCAATTCTTCGCAAGAAGTCTTGTCGCAGAGGGGTGTCGGGAGCAGGTTTCCCCTCGTGCCCGGACCCGGGCCACCCGCCCCATCCCAAGGAGAACCTCGACCGTGAGACGACTCACCACCGGCCTCGCCCTCGGCGCGGCCCTCGCGACCATCGTCGCGGGCGTGCCCACAGCGACCGCCGCCGGCACCCCGGCCGCCACCGCGGCCCTGCCCTCGGCCTCGGCGCCCGGCGCCGACCACGACGCCCTCGGCCTCAGCGCCGCGGAGAAGCTCGTGACGCGCTCCGTCCTCACCGACCCGGACGGCACCACCCACGTCCGCTACGACCGCACCTGGAACGGCCTGCGCGTCCTCGGCGGCGACCTCGTCGTCGAGAAGAGCGCCAGGGGTGCCGTCGAGGAGGTGCGCTACAACGCCGGCCGCAAGGCGGTGGGAGCCGCGTCGACGACGCCGAGGCTCGCGAAGTCCTCGGCCGTCGCGACGGGCACCGCCCGGTCGAAGGCCTCGGGTGAGCAGAGCCGGGGCGAGCTCGTCGTCTGGGCCGGCTCGGGCACCCCGCGCCTCGCCTACGACGTCGTGACCACCGGGGTCAAGGCCGACCAGACCCCGAGCCGGCTGCACACCGTCGTCGACGCGACCTCCGGTGCGGTCATCTCCAGCTGGGACGAGGTCGTCAACGGCACCGGCAACTCGATGTACTCCGGCACGGTCACCCTCGGCACGACCCAGAGCGGCTCGACGTGGCAGCTCAAGGACGGCCACGGCAACTACACGACCGACCTGAACGGGTCGACGAGCTCGACCGCCGCGGGCACCCTCTTCACCGACGCCGACAACGTCTGGGGCACGGGGGCGGCCTCGAGCCGTCAGACCGCCGCCGTCGACGCGCAGTACGGAGCCGAGAAGACCTACGACTACTACAACACCCAGCTCGGCCGGGCCGGCATCTGGAACAACGGCACCGGTGCCCGCAGCCGCGTGCACTACGGCAACGGCTACGTCAACGCGTTCTGGGACGGCACCCAGATGACCTACGGCGACGGCAGCGGCAACACCCACCCGCTGACGAGCATCGACGTCGCGGCCCACGAGATGAGCCACGGCGTCACCGAGAACACGGCCGGCCTCGCCTACTCCGGCGACGCGGGCGGGCTCAACGAGGCGACCTCGGACATCTTCGGCACCGCCGTCGAGTTCTACGCGAACTCCCCGGCCGACCCCGGTGACTACCTCATCGGCGAGAAGATCAACATCAACGGCAACGGCACGCCGCTGCGCTACATGGACAAGCCCTCCAAGGACGGCGCGAGCCAGGACTGCTGGACCACCGGCACGAAGAACCTCGACCCGCACTACTCCTCGGGCCCGCTGAACCACTGGTTCTACCTGGCCTCCGAGGGCAGCGGCGCCAAGACGGTCAACGGGGTGTCGTACAACAGCCCGACGTGCAACGGGTCGACGGTGACCGGTGCGGGGCGGACCAACATCGAGAAGGTCTGGTACCGCACGCTGTCGACCAAGCTCACCTCGACGAGCAACTACGCCGCCGCCCGGGAGGGCGCCATCGCCTCGGCCAAGGAGCTGTTCCCGAGCAACCCGGCGGTCTGCACCGCCGTCGAGAGCGCGTTCTCGGCCATCTCGGTCCCGGCGGGCTCGCAGTCCTGCGGTGGCGGCACCACGCCGCCGCCGACCGGTGGCAACCTCCTCCAGAACGCCGGCTTCGAGTCGGGCGCGACCGTGTGGACCGGCACCGCCGGCCCGATCACGAACAACACCGGCCGCCCGGCCCGCACCGGCAGCTGGAAGATGTGGCTCGGCGGCAACGGCTCGACCTCGTCCGAGACCGAGCAGCAGACGGTGACCATCCCGTCGAGCGCCACCTCCGCCGTGCTCACCTTCTGGGTGCGCATCGACACCTCGGAGTCGACGACCTCCCGTGCGTACGACACGATGAGGCCGCAGGTGGTGGTCGGCGGCACGACGACGACGCTCGCCACGTACAGCAACCTCGACAAGAACGGCGCGTACGTGCAGAAGTCGTTCAACCTCATCGCCTACAAGGGCCAGTCGGTCACGGTGAAGTTCGCGATGAGCGAGGACTCCTCGCTGCAGACCTCCTTCGTCGTCGACGACACGGCTCTCAGCGTCTCCTGAGGACAGCCGCGCCACGGGGCGGTCCGGCCACCCGGCCGGACCGCCCCTGCGCGTGCCCGCTCCCGCCGGTCGGCGCCCGAGGCGACCGCTCGAGGGTGAGATTGCCCCTATCACCGGTCCCGGGGTCGGCCCTGCCGCGGACCCCGCACTAGAGTCCCCTGACGGACCACCCTTCGCCGACAGTGAGGACGGATCGCCTCGTGGACCTCTTCGAGTACCAGGCCCGTGACATGTTCGAGAAGCACGGTGTGCCCGTGCTCGCCGGGGCCGTCGCGACGACCCCCGAGGAGGCGAGGGAGGCGGCCGAGCGCATCGGCACCGCGAGCGGCGGGGTCACCGTCGTCAAGGCCCAGGTGAAGACCGGTGGGCGCGGCAAGGCCGGCGGCGTCAAGGTCGCCAAGAGCACCGACGAGGCGGAGGAGCACGCCCGCGCCATCCTCGGCATGGACATCAAGGGCCACACCGTGCACCGCGTGATGATCGCGCAGGGCGCCCGGATCGCCGAGGAGTACTACTTCTCCATCCTGCTCGACCGCGCGAACCGCACCTACCTCGCGATGTGCAGCAAGGAGGGCGGGATGGAGATCGAGCAGCTCGCCGTCGAGCGCCCCGAGGCCCTCGCGCGGGTCGCGGTCGACCCCAACGTCGGCATCGACGACGCCAAGGTCCGCGAGATCGTCGAGGCGGCCGGCTTCGCCGGCGACACCGCCGCGCGGATCGAGCCGGTGCTCAAGACCCTGTGGACGGTCTACCGCGAGGAGGACGCCACGCTGGTCGAGGTCAACCCGCTCGTGCGCACCGAGGACGGCGACATCGTCGCCCTCGACGGGAAGGTGACGCTCGACGCCAACGCCGGCTTCCGCCACCCGGACCACGAGGCGCTCGAGGACACCGCGGAGACCGACCCGCTCGAGGCCGCCGCCAAGGAGAAGGACCTCAACTACGTCAAGCTCGACGGCTCGGTCGGCATCATCGGCAACGGCGCGGGCCTCGTCATGAGCACGCTCGACGTCGTCGCCTACGCCGGTGAGGAATTCGGCGGGCAGAAGCCGGCCAACTTCCTCGACATCGGTGGCGGCGCCTCGGCCGAGGTGATGGCCAACGGGCTGCACATCATCCTCTCCGACCCGCAGGTGAAGTCGGTGTTCGTCAACGTCTTCGGCGGCATCACGGCGTGCGACGCCGTCGCCAACGGCATCGTCGGCGCGCTCGACGCCCTCGGCGACGAGGAGGACCGCGCACTGGTCGTCCGGCTCGACGGCAACAACGTCGAGGAGGGCCGGCGCATCCTCGCCGAGCGCAACCACCCGCGCGTCACCATCGAGGACACGATGGACGGCGCCGCCCGCCGGGCCGCCGAGCTGGCCTCCCAGAACTGACCCCGAGCGCTAGAGAAGAGAGACACGACACCCATGGCCATCTTCCTCACCGCCGACTCGAAGGTCATCGTCCAGGGCATGACCGGCTCCGAGGGCATGAAGCACACGCAGCGGATGCTGCGCTCCGGCACCGCCATCGTCGGCGGCGTCAACCCGCGCAAGGCGGGCACCGCCGTCGAGTTCGAGGGCGGCGTGTCCGTCCCCGTCTTCGGCACCGTCGCCGAGGCGATGGAGGCGACCGGCGCCGACGTCTCGGTCGCGTTCGTCCCGGCCGCGTTCACCAAGGCCGCCGCCGTCGAGGCGATCGACGCCGGCATCCCGCTCCTCGTCGTCATCACCGAGGGCGTCGCCGTCAAGGACACCGCGGAGTTCTACAACTACGCGGCCGAGAAGGGCGGCACCCGCATCATCGGGCCGAACTGCCCGGGCCTCATCAGCCCCGGCGCCTCGAACGCCGGCATCATCCCGGCCGACATCTCGGGCGGCGGCCGCATCGGTCTCGTCTCCAAGTCGGGGACGCTGACCTACCAGATGATGTACGAGCTGCGGGACTTCGGCTTCTCGTCCGCGGTCGGCATCGGCGGTGACCCGATCATCGGCACGACGCACATCGACTGCCTCGAGGCGTTCGAGAACGACCCCGAGACCGACGCCATCGTCATGATCGGCGAGATCGGCGGCGACGCCGAGGAGCGGGCAGCGGCGTACATCAAGGAGCACGTCACCAAGCCCGTCGTCGGCTACGTCGCCGGCTTCACCGCCCCCGAGGGCAAGACGATGGGCCACGCCGGCGCCATCGTGTCCGGCTCCTCCGGGACCGCGCAGGCCAAGAAGGAGGCCCTCGAGGCCGCCGGGGTCAAGGTCGGCAGGACGCCGTCCGAGACCGCCCACCTCATGCGCGAGATCATGGAGTCGCTCGCCGGCTGACCGCTGCTCCGGCGCGGCTCCGGCGAGCGGCGGACCGGCTGTCGCACACTGGGACGCGATGACCGTCACCGACCGCCCCCGCAGCGTCGAGCCCGAGGCCGCCGACGGCGGCGAGCGACCCCCGACGTGGGGTCCGGGGTGGCGGCGCTCCGGGCTGATCGGCGGCGCGACCGGGCTCGCCTCGGCGCTCCTCGTCCTCGTCCCGGTGCTGGTCGCCTGGAACGGCGACCCGCGCTCGCCCGGCGACGCCGGATCCGCCCTCTCCGTCGGTGCGTCCTTGTGGCTGCTCGTCGGCGGGGCGCACCTCGGGGCCGGCTCGGCCAGCATCTCGATGACCCCGCTGCTCGCGCTCGCCGTGCTCGGCTACCTCGCCCGGCTCGGCGTGCGGGAGGCGATGGTGCGGGTCAGCACCGAGGGCGAGTACTGGGCCGGCCTGCTGCCCCGGCCGCTCATGGCCGCGGTCGGTGCCTGGTGGGCCGGCTACGCCGTCGTCGTCGGCGTCGGCTGGGCCGTCGCCGCGCAGGGGCCCTTCCCCCCGCACCCGGCCAGCGTGCTGCTGCCGGCCGTCGTGCTGCCCCTCGTGGCGCTCGGGGTCGCCCTGCGCGCCGTGGGCCGCGACGACCCCGAGGTGCTCGGCCCGCGGATGGTCCTGCCGCTCCCGGACACCCTGCGCCGCGGTGTCGGCCCGGGCCTCGCGGGGGCCGGCCTGCTCGTCGGGGCCGGGATGCTCGCCGTCGCCGTCGCCGTCGTGCTCGCCTGGCCGCGGGTCGCCGCCGTCCAGGCCGACCTCGGCGCCACCGGCGCCGGCGCCGCCGTGCTCACCGGGGCCCAGCTCGCCGGCCTGCCCAACCTGGGCCTCTGGGTCGTGTCCTTCCTCGCCGGCCCGGGGTTCTCGGTGGTCTCCGGCGCGAGCGTCACGTGGGACGGTGTCGAGGGCGGCCTCCTCCCGATGCTCCCCGTCCTCGCCGCCCTGCCGCAGCCCGGTCGTTTCCACGGGGTCGTCGGGGTGGTCTGCGTGCTCCTCGTCGCGGCGGCCGGCGCGTGGGTCGCGCGGCGGGCGGTGGCCACGGTCGCCCGGCTCGCCCGACTGCGCACGAAGGTCGTCGTCGCCGTGTCGGCGTGCGCGACGACCGCGCTCGTCGTGGCCGTCCTCGATGCGGTCGGCGGCGGCTCGCTCGGGCAGTTCCGGCTGTCCTCGGTCGGGGCGCCGGCGCTCGAGCTGGGGCTGACCGTCTTCGCCGAGCTCCTCGTGGGCGCCCTGGCCTACGTCGTCCGCGACGCGTGGCGGCTGCGCCGGTGACCGGTTCGTCGGAGCCCGGCCCGGGCGCACTGCGCCTCGCCGTGCTCGTGTCCGGTTCCGGCACCAACCTCCAGGCGCTGCTCGACGCCGTCGACGCAGGGGGCGCCCCGTTCGAGGTCGTCGTCGTCGGCGCGGACCGGGACGGCACGGGCGGTGCCGAGCGGGCCGCCGCCCGCGGGGTGCCCACGTTCGTCTGTCGGGTCCCGGACTTCGACTCGCGGGCCGACTGGGACGCCGCGCTGGCCCGGCTGCTCGCCGAGCACACCCCCGACCTCGTCGTGTCCGCGGGCTTCATGAAGGTCCTCGGACCCGAGGTGCTGGCCGGCGTCCGGGTCGTCAACACCCATCCGGCGCTGCTGCCGAGCTTCCCCGGTGCCCACGGGGTCCGGGACGCGCTCGCGCACGGCGTCCGGGTCACCGGCTGCACCTGCCACTGGGTCGACGACGGCGTCGACACCGGACCGATCATCGACCAGCGCGCGGTCCGGGTCGAGGACGGCGACACGCTCGAGTCGCTGCACGAGCGGATCAAGGTCGAGGAGCGGCGGATGCTCGTCGAGGTCCTCACCCACCTCGCCGCGGACCGCTCGTGGCGCTGACCCCGGACGCGCTGCCGCCGCGGGTCCTCGTGTTCCTCCGCGAGCGGCACCTCGCGACGCTGGCGACGGTGCGGCGGGACGGCAGCCCGCACGTCGTCCCGGTCGGCTTCACGTGGGACGAGGACGCGCTGGTCGCCCGGGTCATCGCGAGCCGGGGGAGCGCCAAGGTGCTCCAGGCGCGGGCCGGCCGCCGGGCGTCGCTGACCCAGGTCGAGCGCCGGCGGTGGCTCTCGCTCGAGGGGACGACGCGGGTGCTCGAGGACGCCGCCTCGGTGCGCGACGCCGAGGAGCGGTACGCCGTCCGCT
>JACXUW010000115.1 GCA_014763705.1 Micrococcales bacterium
CGTCGTGGGCGTGGCCCGCCTGCTCGAGCCGTCGAGCTACCTCGGCGCCGGGCTCGCGGCCGCCGCGCCCTCCGGGGTGCTCACCGGCGCCCTCGCCGTCCTCGCCTTCGCCGTCCTCGCGCTCTCCTCCCGAGGCGTGGGACGTCGCGGCGCCGCACTCGGGCTCGTCCTCGCCCTCGCCGCCACCGGCGCCCACGCGTGGTGGCTCGCACCGCTCTACACCGGCAGCGCGCCGCGCGCGACGGGTGACGGGCTCGTCGTCATGGTCCAGAACCTCGAGTACGGCTCGGTCGCCGATCTCGAACGGGTCGTCGACAGCCACGACGTCGACCTCCTCGTCCTCGTCGACCTCAACCCTGCGCAGCAGGACGCGGTCCTCGCCTCCGGGCTGCCGAGCCGGTTCGCCGCCGGCGGAGCCCCCGACCCCCGAGGCGGCACGCTCGTGCTCAGCCGCTTCGCCCTCCGCGACACCACCGACCTGACCGCGGACCAGCGCTCGCAGCTCGTGCGCGTCTCGGGCTCCCCGGCCGGGGACCTCGTCCTCGCGGCGGCGCACCCGGCAGCCCCCTACTCGGAGGGGACCCGACCGTGGCGCTCGCAGCTGGAGCAGGTGGCGGCGGGCGTGTCCGCGGCCGGTCGCGGGGCGGACGGCGCGGTGCTGCTGCTCGGGGACCTCAACGCGACGCCCGACCACCGCCCGTTCCGCGACCTGCTCGCGAGCACCGGGCTGCGGGACGCGGCCGAGCTGGCGAACCTCGGCTGGTCCCCGACCTTCCCGGCGAACGGGCTGCACACGACCCGCGGCCTGCGGCTGCCGCCGGTCGTCGCCATCGACCACGTCCTCGTCGGCCGGGCGCTCACCGTGACCGCCGTCGAGCGCGTCGATGTCGTCGGCACCGACCACCACGGCGTGGTCGCCCGGGTGGCCCGCGCCGCCGGCTGACGCGGAAACGGGCCGGAGCCGAACGGTCGACCAGCCGACACCCGAACGGCCGAGGGCGTGCCCGTTCGGCGTGCGTGCCCGCAGGGCCGCTCTTACCGTCGAAGGGCAGTGCGCACCAACAGGGCCGCAGGGGTGCCCGCCGGTGCTCGGTCGGCACGACACCTCTGTACGCGGCCACGGTGGTCGCGGAGGAGTGCCGACATCGTCTCCCGAGGAGGAGAGGATGACACCCACCCCTGTCCGCCGACCGATCCTGATGGCGCTCGCGGCCGTCGCCGTCGCGGCGATGGTCAGCACGCCGTTGGCTGCGCCGGTCGCATCCGCTGCTCCCGCCGCCGTGGCGACCGCGGCCCCGACGGTGACGCGCATCGCCGGTGCGGACCGGTACGACGTCTCGGCCCGGATCAGCGCCGCGACCTTCGCACCCGGGGCCCCCGTGGCCTATGTCGCGACGGGCGAGGTGTTCGCCGATGCGCTGTCCGGCGCACCTGCCGCCGGCGTCGACGGCGGGCCTGTCCTCCTGGTCCAACGCTCCACGATCCCGGCATCGGTCGCCGGCGAGCTCACGCGTCTCAAGCCGCAGCGCATCGTCGTCCTCGGCGGGACGGGCTCCGTCTCCGCCGCCGTCATGTCCGCCCTGGGCGCGTACACGACCGGCACCGTGACCCGGCTGGCGGGTCGCGACCGGTTCGACGTCTCCGCGCGGATCAGCGCCGCGACCTTCTCACCCGGAGCGTCCGTCGCGTACGTCGCAACCGGCCAGGTGTTCGCCGACGCGTTGTCCGGTGCGCCGGCCGGCGGCTCGCTCGGTGGACCGGTTCTCCTCGTCCAGCCGACGGCGATTCCCGGGTCCGTGGCCGACGAGCTCTCCCGGCTGAAGCCGCAGCGCATCGTCGTCCTCGGCGGGACGGCGTCCGTCTCGGCCGCCGTCATGTCGAGGCTCGGCGGGTTCACGAGCGGATCCGTCACCCGGTACTCCGGCGCGGACCGGTACGACGTCTCGGCCAGGATCAGCGCGAACACCTTCGGTCCGGGCGCTCCCGTCGCCTACGTCGCGACGGGCGAGAACTTCCCGGACGCGTTGTCCGGCGCGCCAGCAGGCGGTGTGATCGGCGGTCCCGTCCTCCTCGTCCGCTCGACCTCCGTGCCCTCGTCGGTCGCCAAGGAGCTGGCCCGGCTCAAGCCCCAGCGGATCGTGGTGCTCGGAGGCACCGCGTCGGTCTCCGGGCCGGTCGCGATGGAGCTGGCGTCCTCCGGGGCACGGCCGGACGCCAGCAACACGGGTGTCCCCGCCGGGACCACTCTCACCCCGTCCCCCGGTATGACGATCACGCGCGACAACACGGTCATCGACGGTAGGGACATCAACGGCCCCGTCGTCGTGCAGGCGGCCAACGTCACGATCCGGCGGTCCAAGATCCACGGGTCGGGCAGCGAGTCCTTCGGGGTGTCGGTACGTTCGGGGTCCGTCGTCATCGAGGACACGGAGATCTACGGCTTCGCCAACGGGATCGGTTTCAGCAACTGGTCTGCCACCCGGGTCGACCTGCACGACCTGAGCGACGACGGCGTCAAGCTCGGGAGCAACGTCCTGCTGCAGGACAGCTGGATCCACGGCATGACCCCCTCCGCGGGCGCCCACGCCGACGGCGGGCAGATGCAGGACGGCGTCCGCAACCTCGTCGTCCGCAACAACACGATCGACCTCGGCGGCACGCGGGGAGCCAACGCCGCACTGTTCCTGGCCCCCGACCTCGGCCCGAGCACCCCGGGGCCGGTCACCATCTCGGGCAACTGGCTGGACGGCGGCAACTACTCGCTGTTCGTCCTGGACGGCAACAACGGCCAGTACTTCGTCTCGAACATCACCATCACGAACAACCGGTTCGGGCGGCGCTTCGCCTACGGGCCGGCAATGACCAACGTCCCGTTCACCCAGAGCGGCAACGTCTGGGCCGACACCGGCGCCGCCCTTCGCCTCTGAGCCCAGGACACCCCCGGGCCGCCGCCCACGCGGCGTCGGGACTCAGCGGGGGGCGTGCACCCGCTGTTGCGCGTCGAGGAGGCCGAGGGTGACGAGCTGCTCGACGGCGTCGGCCGCCTCGTCGAGGACGAACGGCAGCTCCTTGCGCTCGGCCGGCGAGAAGTCGCGCAGGACGAAGTCGGCGGGGTCCATCCGGCCGGGCGGGCGGCCGATGCCGACCCGGACGCGGTGGTAGTCCTTCGTGCCGAGAGACGAGGAGATGGACCGCAGCCCGTTGTGGCCGCCTTCTCCCCCACCGCGTTTGAGCCGGATGGCGCCGGCGTCGATGTCGAGCTCGTCGTGGACGACGACGAGCCGCTCCGTGGGGATCGAGAAGAAGGAGAGCAGCGCCTTGACCGGACCACCGGACTCGTTCATGTAGCAGGACGGCACGGCGACGACGGCCGGTGGGCCCGGCACGCCGCCGGGCCCGGTGCCGAGACGCACCTGGGCGGCGACGGCGCGCGCCTTGTGGGTGCGCAGGGTGTCGCCGGAGCGGCGCACGATCTCGTCGACGACCATGGCGCCGACGTTGTGCCGGTTGCCGGCGTACCCCGGGCCGGGGTTGCCGAGGCCGACGACGAGCCAGGGTCCGGAGTCGCTCACGGCGTCGATCATGCCATCCGCCCGGGAGACGCCGACGGGGCCCGGTCCGTGCGGACCGGGCCCCGTCGGGGTGTGTGGTGTACGGCTCAGGCCTCGTCGGCCTTCGCCTCGGCGTCGCCCTCGGACGCCCCGCCCTCGGCGGCGTCGCCCTCGGCGGCGGCCTCGTCCTCGGCGTCCTCGCGCTCGATGCCGACCTCGGCCTCGGCGGCCTCGAGCTCGGCCTCGAGCTCCTCGGCGGTGACCTGCTGGGTGACGTTGACGACGAGCACCTCGGGGTCGGTGACGAGGGTGGCGCCCTCGGGGAGGGTGACGTCGCTCGCGTGGACCTGGTGACCGGCCTCGAAGCCCTCGACCGAGACGGTGACCCACTCGGGGATGTTCGTCGCCTCGACCTCGAGCTCGAGGGTCGACTGGACGGTCGTGACGACCGTCTCGGGGGCGGCCTCGCCCTCGACGTGGACGCCCACCTCGACGTGGACCTTCTCGCCCTTGCGGACGACGACGAGGTCGACGTGCTCGATGACCGGCTTGATCGGGTCGCGCTGGACGTCCTTGGCGAGCGCCATGTGCTCCTTGCCGTCGATGACGAGCGTGAGGAGGGCGTTCGTGTGCTTGAGGGCCAGCATCGCCTCGTGGCCCGGGAGGGTGATGTGCACCGGGTCGGTGCCGTGGCCGTACATGACGGCGGGGATCTTGTCGGCGCGACGGATCTTGCGGGCGGCGCCCTTGCCGAACTGGGTGCGCTGCTCGACGACGAGCTTGGTGACCTCGCTGGACACGGTTGACTCCTGGGGTGGTTCGAAGCGGACGGTTCGTCGGTCCTCGACGCGGGACGTGGCACCGGACCGGCGCGCGAACGGCCCGCGGACCCCCTCGGGTCTGCGCGCCGCCAGCGTCGATCACGGATGGTCGCGGGCCCTGCGGCCGCCGGACTCCTTCGTCCGGTGCGACGTCCCTCGCCGAGGCAACCCCGAGAGTCTAGGCGACCGGTGACGGAAGGTCGAAATCGGCGGACGCCAGAGGCTCCCGCCGGGCCTCGCGCCGCTCGCCGACCCGCACCGCCGCGACCCCGGCGAGGATGACGACGCCGCCGACGAGCTGCCACGGACCGGGCAGCTCGCCGAGGACCACCCACGCGAAGAGGACCGCGAAGAGCACCTCGGTGAGCCCGACGAAGGAGGCGAGGGTGGAGCCGAGGTGGCGCGCCCCGAGGACGCCGAGGACGTACGCGACCGCGGCCGCGACGACGACGAGCTCGGCGAGCGCAACCCACGCGGGAGCCGAGGCTCCGGCGAGCTCGACCCGCGCGGCGCCGAACCGCATCGGGATCACCCCGCTCACCCCGAGCAGGGCGAGGACGACTGCGCCGGCCGCGAGGCCGAACGCGGCGAACGTGAACGAGGGCAGCGCCGTGGGGCGCGCGGCGAGGACGTAGTGGCCGGCGAGGCCGGCGGCGGCGAGCGAGCCCCAGGCGACGCCGACGAGGTCGGGAGTGCTCTGCCCGGTGACGTCGAGGACGAGGGCCAGGCCCACGAGCGCGAGAACCACGCCGACGCCGGTCAGGCGGTGCGGTGCGCGCCGGGTCAGCGCCCAGACGGCGAGCACGACGAGGACGATGCCGAGGTACTCGATGAGCAGGGCGACCCCGACGGTCAGCCGCTCGACGGCCTGGAAGTAGCCGAGCTGCGCCGCCGCGACGGCGAGGCACCCGTAGAGGGTGGTCAACGGCAGCTCGCGCAGGGCCGGGCGCAGCCGCTGGCGGACCTGCCAGAGGCCGACCGGCAGCAGGAGGGCCGACGCACCGGCGATCCGGACGAGGACGACCGCCCCCGGTGTCCAGCCCGCCTCGATGAGCGCTTTGGCGAACGGCCCGGACGTGCCGAACGCGGCGCTGGAGAGCAGCAGCGCGAGCAGGCCCACGCCGACGTGCCTGCGAACGGCCTCGACCACGGTGGCCACCTCCCGGTGCGTCCCGACCTCGCGCTGGACGCCCGCGGCCTGTAAGGAGTCAACTGCTATGTTGATCCTGACGCTAGGACATCACCCCGTCAGGAGTCAAGATGGTGTTCACCCATGACACCGACGTCGTGCTGCGGCACGCGGCAGCCCTCGTCAACACCGCGCCCGGGCACGGCTCGAGCGAGGTCGAGGACCTCCCCGACCTCGCGGCGGTCCTCGCCTGGATGGACCGCTGGTCGTGGAGCGGCGCTCGGCCCTCCACCGAGGCCGAGGTCGCGGCCCTGCACCGCGTCCGCGCCCGCATCGGGCGTCTCTGGGTCGCCACGCTCGAGCAGCAGGTCGAGGAGGTGAACGCCCTGCTCGCTGCCGGCCGAGCCCTCCCCCGGCTCGTCGAGCACGACGGCCAGGGCTGGCACGTCCACGCCACCGACGACGGGGCACCGTTCGCCGACCGGGTCGCCGTCGAGCTGGCGATGGCGATGGTCGACGTCATCCGGGCCGGGGAGCGCGAGCGGCTCGCCGTCTGCTCCGCCGCGGACTGCGACGACGTGTACGTCGACCTGTCCCGCAACCGGTCCCGCAAGTTCTGCGAGGGCACGTGCGGCACCCGGGCGAACGTCGCCGCCTACCGGGCCCGCAAGGCCGGCGAGGCCTCCTGAGCCGCTGAGTCGGCGGTCAGGCGCGGCCGCCGAAGAGGCTCGTCACCGAGCCGTCCTCGAAGACCTCCTTGACGGCCGCGCTGATCAGCGGCGCGATCGAGAGCGTCGTCAGGCGCTCGAACTCCTTCTCCGGGGAGATCGGGAGGGTGTTGGTGACGATGACCTCGCGGGCCGAGCAGGCCTCGAGCCGCTCGACCGCCGGTTCGGAGAGGATCGCGTGCGTCGCGGCGATGACGACGTCCTTGGCGCCGTCGGCCTTGAGTGCGTCGGCGGCCTTGGTGATCGTGCCGCCGGTGTCGATCATGTCGTCGACGAGCACGCAGACCCGGCCGCGCACGTCACCGACGACGCGGTTGGCGACCATCTCGTTGGGACGGTTGATGTCCCGGGTCTTGTGGATGAAGGCCAGCGGCGCTCCGCCGAGGCGCTTGGACCACTGCTCGGCGACCTTGATCCGGCCGGCGTCCGGCGAGACGACGGCGAGGTCCTCGTCGCCGTACTTCCGTACGACGTACTCGGAGAGCACCGGGATGGCCATCAGGTGGTCGACCGGGCCGTCGAAGAACCCCTGGATCTGGTCGGTGTGCAGGTCGACGCAGATGAGCCGGTCCGCCCCGGCCGTGCGGAACAGGTCGGCGACGAGCCGCGCGCTGATCGGCTCGCGACCGCGGTGCTTCTTGTCCTGCCGGGCGTAGCCGTAGAACGGCATGACGACGGTGATCCGCTTGGCGCTGGCCCGCTTCAACGCGTCGACCATGAGCAGGTGCTCCATGATGTTCTCGTTGATCGGGCTGGTGTGGCTCTGGATGACGAACGCGTCCGAGCCGCGCACCGACTCCTCGAAGCGCACGTAGATCTCGCCGTTGGCGAAGTCGTAGGCGCTCGTCGGGACGAGCTCGGTGCCCAGCTGCGCCGCGACCTCCTGGGCCAGACCGGGGTTCGCCCGGCCCGAGAAGACCATGAGCTGCTTCTTGGGCCGCTTGCGGATGTTGGCCGACGGCGGTCGGTTGTCCTTGCTCACCGGTCGGTGTCCTCCGGGGTCGGCTCGGTGTCCGGGCTCTGCCGGTCGGCGCGGGCGCGCGCGGCGGCGTCCGCGGTGCGGGTGCCGGCGCGGGCGCGGGCGACCCATCCGTCGATGTTGCGCTGCCGCGCACGGGCGACGGCGATCTGCCCGGGCTCGACGTCCTGGGTCAGGGCGCTGCCCGCGCCGACGTAGGCGCCGTCGGCGATGTCGACCGGGCTGACGACGACGGTGTGCGAGCCGACGAAGCTGTGCGCCCCGACGCTCGAGTGGTGCTTCGCGACGCCGTCGTAGTTGGCGAAGACGGTGCCGGCGCCGATGTTGGCCCCCTCGCCGATCGTCACGTCGCCGGCGTACGTGAGGTGCGGGACCTTGGCCCCCTCGCCGATCTCGGCGTTCTTGGTCTCGACGAACCCGCCGATCTTGCCGCGGGCGCCGAGCCGGGTCCCGGGGCGCAGGTAGGAGTAGGGGCCGACCGTCGCGCCGGGACCGACGACGGCGAGGTTGGCGACCGCGCGGGTGACCTCGGCGCCGTCGCCGACCTCGGTGTCGGTGAGGGTGACCTCCGGCCCGATGACGGCCTCGGCGCCGATGCTCGTCGCGCCGAGCAGCTGGGTGCCCGGGAGGATCGTCGCGTCGCGCCCGATGCTCACGTCGACGTCGATCCACGTCGTGGCCGGGTCGACGATCGTCACGCCGGCGCGCATGTGCCGCTCGCAGACGCGCTGGTTGAGGACCCGGCCCAGCTGCGCGAGCTGGACGCGGTCGTTGACGCCCTCGGTCTGCCACGGGTCGTCGACGACGTGGGCGCTGACCGCCCGCCCCGACTCCCGGGCGATCTGGACGACGTCGGTGAGGTACTTCTCGCCCTGCGCGTTGTCGGTGCCGACCCGGGCCAGGGCCTCGCGCAGCAGGTCGGCGTCGAAGGCGTAGATGCCCGAGTTGATCTCGGTGATCGCCCGCTCGTCGTCGCTCGCGTCCTTCTGCTCGACGATGCGCGCGACGTGGCCGTCGGCGTCGCGGACCACGCGGCCGTAGCCGCTGGGGTCGGCGAGGTGCGCGGTGATGACCGAGACCGCGCTGCCGGAGGTCGTGTGCGCCTCGGTGAGCGCGACGAGGGTCTCGCCGGTGAGCAGCGGCACGTCGCCGTAGGTCACGAGGACGGTGCCCGTGAGGTCGGCGGGGAGCACCTCGAGGCCGCACTCGACGGCCCGGCCGGTGCCCTTGACGTCGTCCTGGTCGGCGATGACGAGGTCGGGGTCGAAGGCGGCGCAGAACTCGACGACCCGGTCCCGCTCGTGCCGGACGACCACCGAGACGTGCTCGGCCCGCGTCGCGCGGGCGGCCCGGACGGCGTGCCCGAGGAGGGTGGTCCCGCCGATGCGGTGGAGGACCTTGGGGGTCGACGACTTCATCCGCGTCCCCTCGCCTGCGGCGAGGACGATGACGGCGGCCGGTGCGGCGGCGTTCACGCTCGGGTGCTCCCGGGGAGGTGGCGGCGGGCGGACCGCCTCACTCTACCGGCGGGCGGCGGGGGCCCGGACCGCGGCATCCACCCGGCCCGGGCCCGCTGCCGGCCCGCGCCTACATCGGGACCAGCCACCTGCTGGGCGACGCCCGGTTCGAGGTGATGGGGATCGCGGTGAAGGCCCACTAGGCCGCGCCGCACTTGCCTTCGGCCGCCCTTTCCGCTACTAGCCCGCCCCTTCGGAACCGCCTGGCCCCAAGGCATGCCAGGGCGGTTCATCAACACGACCAGAGGACGGGACCTTCGGGCCCCGAGTGAAATGCCGAAACTGAAGACGAAGT
>JACXUW010000572.1 GCA_014763705.1 Micrococcales bacterium
GTGGTGGAGTCGGCGAGGAGGTACATCACCTCGAACGCCGGCCCGTCCGGGGACGGGTCGTCCTCGTCGTCGGGCGGGTCGGGGCGAGGCGTCGCGGTACCGCGGGCCGAGTGCCAGCTCGCCGGGTCCGTGCCTGCACCGGCCGCGAGCAGCCCCTCGTCGGCGGCGGTCCAGCCGCCGGTCACCACGCGGTGCAGGGCCTCGAGGAGCAGGACGCACCCGGCTCCGCCGGCGTCGACGACCCCTGCACGGGCGAGGGCGGGCAGCTGCTCGGGGGTGTGCGCGAGGGCATCGGTGGCGCCCTCGACGGCCGCGGCGGAGACCTCGGCCATCGAGCCGCCGGCGTCGCAGGCCCGGCGGGCGGCGGCCGCGGCGGCGTCGGCGACGCTGAGGATCGTGCCCTCCTGCGGGTGCGCGACGCTGGCCCGGGCCTTGGCGGCACCCCGCTCCAAGCACTCGGTGAGGAGGGCGGTGTCGAGGGTGGCCGCCTCCCGCTCGACGACGACGTCGCAGAGGCCTCCGACGACCTGGCTCATGATGACCCCGGAGTTGCCGCGCGCGGCGAGGAGGACCGCCCGGCGCAGGGTGCGGCACTCCTCGACGAGGTCGGCGGTGCCGAGGACGCCGCGCGCGTCGTGCGTGGCGACGACCTCGTCGATGGCGCCGTCGAGGGTGAGGTAGAGGTTGGTGCCGGTGTCGCCGTCGGGCACCGGGAAGACGTTCAGCTCGTCGATCTCGGTGCGGCGCGCCGCGAGGGCCGCCCGGGTGAGGAGGGCCCAGTGCCGGGCGTCGTCGGCGGTGAACACGTCGGGCACGCGCTCAGGGTAACGGGGTGCACCGTCGGGGCCGCGGAGCCGTTTTGGTGCGGCGGGCGGGGCTCGGCTACGCTTGTCCGGTTGCGCGTGCGCCCTGCGCCGCGCCCGACGGACCATCCGACCAGT
Source organism: Micrococcales bacterium (assembly GCA_014763705.1). Taxonomy (GTDB): domain Bacteria; phylum Actinomycetota; class Actinomycetes; order Actinomycetales; family Dermatophilaceae; genus Phycicoccus. The sequence goes on from JACXUW010000572.1 coordinate 942, forward strand.
ACTTCATCAGGAGATCACCCGTGGCTGCCACCTGCGACGTCTGCGGCAAGGGCCCCGGTTTCGGGCACAACATCTCGCACTCGCACCGCCGCACGAAGCGCCGCTGGAACCCGAACATCCAGCGGGTCAAGGCGCTGGTCGGCGAGGCCGGCGTGACCCCGAAGCGGCTCAACGTCTGCACCTCGTGCCTCAAGGCGGGCAAGGTCAAGCGCTGACCTCCCCCTGACGCACCCCGGAACGGGCGGCCTCCCTCGCGGAGGCCGCCCGTTCCGCGTCCCACGACGGTCCCGGGCGTCAAACGCCGCCGGTCAGGCGCCGTCGGTCAGGCGCCGGCGAAGTGGTCCCAGCCGCGGGCGTCCGGCACCACGCCGTCGACGGTGACGGCGGGGGCGCCCTCACCGGCCGCGACGACGCGGCCCACGGCCACCCACGGCGCGCCGGGCAGCGCCGCGAGGTCGGTGCCGGGCGGGAAGCATGCCGCGAGCGAGTGCTCCTCCCCGCCGGCAAGCACCTGGCGCAGCGCCTCGGCCGGCCCCAGGCACGTCGTCAGCGGACCGGCGGCGAACCGCCCCTCGAGCACGGCGCCGGACAGGTCGATGCCCACCCCGCTCGCCCGCGCGACCCGGCCGAGGTCGGTGACGAGGCCGTCCGAGACGTCGACGAGCGCCGTCGCCCCGGCGTCCGCGGCGAGCGGGCCGGACTCCCACGGCGGTCGTGGTGCCCGGTGGTAGCGGACGAGCCGCTCCCCCGCCTCGGGCACGGCACCACCGCCGAGCAGCAGGGCCAGCCCTCCCCCGGACCACCCG
>JACXUW010000573.1 GCA_014763705.1 Micrococcales bacterium
CGCCCACCGCGACCCCGTCGCCCTCGGTGACGGCCGCGCCGACGGCCACCCCGTCCGCGCCGGCGACCGTCGTCGTGGGTGGCGATGCGCGCCGCTACGGCGTGGCCGCGGTCACCGGACCCGTGACCTCGAGCGACCCGCTGCTCGTCGGGGCGCGCTACCTCGAGCAGCAGCTGCGGCTCGGGGGTCATCTCTTCTCCGTCGACGTCAGCGGCACGCTCTACCCGGACTACGGCGTCACGGCCGACGCCGTGCTCGCGCTCGCGGCCGCCGGCACCGGCCAGGACGAGGCCACCCTCGCCACCCAGACCCTGGCCGCCCACTTCGTCGACTACACCGGCTTCGGGGACCCGACCGAGGTGTACGCCGGCTCGGTGGCCAAGCTGCTCAACGTGGCCGTCGCCCAGGGCGTGGACCCGACGGCCTTCGGCGGGGTCGACCTCGTCGCGACCCTCGGCGGCATGGAGCAGCCCACCGGCCGCTTCAGCGACGTGACGAAGTACCGCGACGCCTCCAACACCTTCGGCCAGTCGCTCGCCCTCATCGGCCTCCACCGGGCCGGTGTCACCGTGTCCTCGGCCGCCGAGGACTACCTCCTGCGTCAGCAGTGCCCGGGTGGGGGGTTCCAGCTCGACGAGACCGACGCGGGCTGCGCCGACGACGCGAACGCCGACCCCGACGCGACCGCGATGGCCGTCCAGGCGCTCATCGCCGTCGGCGGCCACGGCGCGGCCGCGAGCGCCGGTCTCGACTACCTCGCCACCCGGCAGGCCGCGGGCGGTGGCGTCGGCGGTGGCGGACCGCAGACGGCGGCCAACGCCAACAGCACCGGGCTGGCCGGCCAGGCCTTCCTCGCCGGGGGCCGCACGACGCAGGCCCGGGCGGCCGCCTCCTTCCTCACCGGGCTGCAGTACGGGTGTGCGCTCCCCGCCACCGTCCGCGGCGGCATCGCGTACGACCGAGCCACCTACGACGCCAAGGTCGCGGCCGGCGCGTCGGCCGTGCCGACCGACCCGGACCGCCGCTCCACCTCGCAGGCCCTCCTGGCGCTCGCCGGGGTGCCGCTCGGGTCGGTGACCGCGACGGGCGCGGCGGCCGAGGCCCCGGCCCTCGCGTGTGCGGTGACCCCGCGGCCGACCACCTCGACGGGCTCCCCGTCCGCGACCACCGGCCCGACGTCGGTCGCGGGCGCCGGGGGCTCCGGCGGCAGCACCGCCGACCCGGTCGCGGCCGCACCCACCGGTGCGCTGGCCCAGACCGGTGCCGACCCGCTCGGTCCGGTGCTCGTCGGGCTCGCGCTCCTCGTGCTGGGCGTGGTGGTCGTCCTTGCGTCGCGCACCCGTCGGGGGGCGCACGCCTGATGCGCCGGCTGCTCACCCGACTGCTCGTCCCCGTCGCCGCGGCGGGCCTGGCCGGTGCCGGGCTCGTCGGGGTGGCGGGGCCGGCCGCGGCATCGGCCTGCTCGGGCACCTCCGGGGTCACCGTCGTCATCGACACGGGCACCTCGACGAGCACCTCCTGCGCCCCGAGCGGTGGGTCGGCGATGTCGGCCCTGTCCGCCGTGTCCACGGTGACCTACCCCCAGCAGTACCCGGGGTCCGTCGTCTGCCGGATCAACGGCTTCCCGTCGTCCGACCCGTGCGTGCGGATGCCCCCGGCCGACGCCTACTGGGCGTTCTTCCACGCCCCGCGGGGCGGGGCGTGGACCTACAGCACCTCCGGCGCCGCCTCGTACTCGCCGCCGGCC
>JACXUW010000574.1 GCA_014763705.1 Micrococcales bacterium
CGGCATGGTCGATCGCCTGATCGGCGCTCTTGAGATCGCTGCGCGACCCATAAGTGTTCGAAATCTTTCCCGCGCCGCCCGCACGACGATCGGGCCGCAGGCTCCAATATTCGAGTGCCTCGACCGGCGCGGCGGCGATATCCTCCATCCCGCCTTCGCGCGCGATCAGCCCGAGCAGTCCGAGCTGGTTGTCGAGCCTGTCGAACGCCGCCTTCGCGCTCGGCGCGCCGCCCGATTTATAATCGACGATCGCCAACCGCCCCTCGGCATCGCGGTCCTCGCCTCGGCCGCCCGGCGCAACCTCGGCATCTCCACGTTCGGCTCCGCCGGCAACCGGGCCGACGTCTCCGGCAACGACTTCATGCAGTACTGGATCGACGACGCGTCCACCGAGGCCGTCGGGCTCTACCTCGAGTCGATGGGCAACCCGCGCAAGTTCTCCCGGATCGCCCGCAAGCTCGCGATCGTCAAGCCGGTCATCGTCGTCAAGTCCGGGGTCTCGCGCTTCGGGGTGCCGCCGGGGCACGCCGTGCGCGAGACCAAGGCGCGCCCGGAGGTCTTCCGGGCGATGCTCAACCAGGCCGGCGTGATCCGCGTCGAGAACGTCCACCAGCTCTTCGACGTGGCCCAGCTCGTCGTCCACCAGCCGCTGCCGGCGGGGGACCGGGTGGCCATCGTCGGCAACTCGGCCGCCCTCGGCGCGCTGACCGGGGACGCCTGCTCGAGCTGGGGCCTCACCGTGGCGCACGGCCCGGTCTGCCTGCCCAGCGAGGCCTCGGCCGAGGACTTCCGCGCGGCGCTCGAGCGCGCGTTCGCCGACCCGGGCGTGGACTCCGTCGTCTCGTGCTTCATCCCGCCGCTCGCGACCGGTGACGCCGACGTCGCCGCCGCCGTCCGCGACGCCGCCGCGGGGTCCGACAAGCCGTGCGTGGCGACCTTCCTCGGGCTGCGCGGTGTCGACGACCGGGGCTCGGTCACCGGCACCGGTGGCGAGGTCCGGGCCATCCCGGTCTACGCGATGCCCGAGGACGCCGTGCGCGCCCTCGCCGCCGCGACCCGCTACGGTCAGTGGCGCTCCCGCGACCAGGGCACGCCCGTCGCGCCGGTCGGCATCAACCGCCGCGTCGCCGAGGACGTCGTCGAGACGGTCCTCTCGGTCAGCCCGAACGGCCGCCGGCTCACCCACGACGAGTCGACCGCGCTGCTCTCGGCGTACGGCATCGACCTGTGGGGGCAGCACGAGGTGGAGACGGTCGAGGACGCCGTGGAGGCCGCCGGCCGCGTCGGCTACCCCGTCGTCCTCAAGTCGGTCGCCCCGATGGTGCGCCACCAGGGCGGCAGCGGCGGCGTGCGGGTCGACCTCGGCAGCGAGGCGGAGCTGCGGGCCGCCTGGCACTCGCTGAGCGAGCGGCTGGCACCGCTGCAGGCCGACCGCTTCGTCGTCCAGCGGATGGCCAGCCCCGGGGTGGCGTGCGTCGTCACCTCCGACGAGGACCCGCTGTTCGGGCCGGTCATCGGGTTCTCCGTCGCCGGCCTGCCGACCGAGCTGCTCGACGACGTGGCCCACCGCATCCCGCCCCTCACCGACGTCACGGTCTCCGAGCTCATCTCGTCGGTCAAGGCGGCGCCCGTGCTCCACGGCTACCGCGGGCAGACGCCGGTCCACCGGGCCGCGCTCGCCGACCTCATCGCCCGGGTCTCCGTGCTCGCCGACGACATGCCGGAGGTCGCCTCGCTCGTGCTC
>JACXUW010000575.1 GCA_014763705.1 Micrococcales bacterium
GTACTCGGGAGTGCCGGGCGTGCCGTAGTCGCCGCCGTAGGTCCATTCGCCGGTGGCCTGGTCGAAACGGATGGTGTCGTTGCGGTAGCGATAACCGACGTTGACGATCTTGTTCGGGTTGGCTTCCGGCTGGTAGTGCCACATTGCACTGCCGGAGCGGGTACGACCCTGGTCCGGATCCCAGTTGAAGGTCGAGGTGAAGCGCCAGTGGAGGAGGACCGGGAAGCGGTACTCCGGGTCGAGGGCGCGGCCGCCGAGCGGGGCGCGGATGCGGAAGCCGTCGGCCATCGAGGCGTAGAGGCCGTCGGTGACGCCGGTCGTCGTCTGCTTCCAGCCCTCGGAGACCACCCCGAGCCGGGCCTGGTCACCGGCGACGGCGACCTTCCGGGCGACCCGGTCGACCGGCGCGGCCGCCGCGAGGGGGCCGCCGTGGGCCGGGGCGCCGCCGTGGGCCCGTTCGACGTGCTCGTTGTAGCGCTCGACGCCCTCGTCGCCACCCATCGCGACGTGGTCGGCGTCGTCGGTGGCGAGGAGGACGGTCTCGGCGAGGACCGGCAGGTAGGAGGTCGCGACGAGGAACGGCGGCGGGTCGGTCGGCAGCAGCTCGAGCTGGCCCTCGAGGCTCACGAGGCAGGCGAGGTAGGTCATCGGCACCTCGGCGCCGTCCGGGCCGACGCCGGGCAGCGGGAGCCGGTTGCCGATGACGACCGAGAGCCAGCCGTCGTCGTCGCCCATCATCAGCTCGGTGTCGCTGACGTCGACCTCGCGGACGTGCGCGAGGACCTCGACGTCCTGCTGGGTCGGGAACACCCGTCTCACCTGCGAGGAGCGGACCGTGAGGTAGTTGCCGACCGGGACGTCCGGCGGCCCCGGCAGCACCTGGCCGGGCGTCACGCACTCGGCGACCGGTGCGCCGACGACGAGCTCGCCCTCGCCGGGCGCGATGAGGACGAGGGCGAGCCACGGGGTCCTCGGGGTGTCGACCGGGGTCTCACCCTCGAAGTCCACGCTGCGCTCCCACGGCAGGGTCCGGCGCTTGATGACGACCTGCGGCAGCCGCGCGGCGTACGAACCCTCGGTGTTCGCCGGCGGGTAGGTCGAGAGCACCTGGTCCGGGGGCAGCTGGAAGCGGCACGAGGTGACCCGGACGTGGGTCTGCAGCGGCGCGACGGCGAGGTCGTCCGCGCCGAGCGCGCCGTCCGGTCCGCTCGCCCCCATCGTCTGGGTGCTCGTGAAGCGGTAGTCGCCCGCGGGCAACGGCGGGACGAGGGAGGGGTAGAGCTGGAAGTGGCCCTCGGGGACGGTCATCGCGGCCTCCTCGTACGGCGGGGTCGGGCGGTCGGCGCGTCGGTCCAGGTGACCTCGCAGCCGTCGCCGGTCGCCGCGAGCACCCGGGCGACCGTGCCGTCGAGTCCCTGGCGCCCGAGGACGACGGCCAGGTCCGCCGGCGCGAGGTCGGAGGCGAGGGTGCCGAGGACCTGCCAGGCGCCACCGGGGCGGACCTGGAGCCCCACCGGCCCGGCGGCACCGGGCTCGAGGGCGTGGAGGAGGACCGTGCTGGCGCCGAGGACGACGGCCACCGGCGGCAGGGCACGGCCGTCCGGGCCGGTGGCGAGCTCGGCCCCGACGACGGCGAGGTCGGTCGGTGTCGGGGCGGTCGGCACGGTGCCGGTCAGCGCGACGGCGAGGGTCCGCGGGGCCGTCGCGAACCAGGTCGTCACGAGGGTGGCGCCGGCGG
>JACXUW010000116.1 GCA_014763705.1 Micrococcales bacterium
CCCGCCGCACAGTCCCGAGGCGTCCCCGTCTACCAAGTCCAGGACCTCCTCGTCGACGCCGACCTGTTCCGCCGCCTCCGCGCCCGAGGCCAAGCCCGCGGCAACGACGGCATCCCCGACCTCGTCCGCGCCCTCGACCTCGTCAGCGGCGAACCCTTCACCCAGCTCCGCCCCGCAGCTTGGGCCTGGCTCCACGACGGCGACCGCCTCGACCATCACCTCACCTGCGCCATCGTCGACGTCGCCCACCTCGTCACCACCCACGCCCTCCACGCAGGCGACATCACCACCGCCTGGCGCGCCGCCGAGACTGCACACCACGCGGCACCTCAGGAGGACACACCTCTGCTCGATCTCGCCGCCGTCGCTGACACCGGAGGTCACGGTCAAGAGCGGCAGCAGCTCATCGAAGCGCAGGACCACGCCGACGACGACGAAGTTCCGGCCGACCTTCCAGCGCGCACGAACCAAATCCTCCAAGAACGGGACTGGAACAACCGGGGGGCCGAGGCGAGCTGATGCGTCACGGGCTCGATTGGAGATCTCCTGCGCAGCCAATGGAACGGCGCGAATCGCCCTCAGATGGGCCCTAGGCTGGCCCGCCGCCAGATTCCTTGCGGATCCGCCAGCCGTGGTCAGGTCAGTGCTCAGTGGCCGACGCGAACACCGGTCACGGCACGGTCACCGGCTGCCTTGGCGCACTGAACTCGAATATGTGCCTCGCTTCCAGCGCATGCCACGGTAGGACTGCTCCGCGTGAGCCGCCGACTTCGCTGAGGTTCTGGCGGCGTCTGTCTTGGCCACTGCTGGCGTGCCGCGTGCTGCCAGCCGGGGTGGGTAGGAGATGATCTGCCCATGAGCGATACCGCGGCGGCACGCAAGGCGCGAGGGGCGTTCTTTACCCCGCCTGAGCTGTGTCGCTTTATCGCCGATTGGGCTATCCGCGAGGCCACGGACGTCGTTCTGGAGCCGAGCTGTGGGGACGCGGAGTTCCTGATCGCTGCACACCACCGTTTGGCCCACCTCGGCGGGACCACCGCCGGGGAGCTGCGGGGGGCTGAGCTTCACGCCGAGTCCGCAGCTGCAGCGTCTGTCCGCCTGGCGCCGCTGGGCCGGGAGGTAGACATCAGGGTCGGTGACTTCTTCGACGCCAAACCCACCGGGGACGCCCACGCCGTGATCGGCAACCCTCCTTATGTGCGCTACCAGGCCCACGGCGGCACCGACCGCGCGGCTTCCCGGGCGGCCGCGCTGCGAGCTGGGGTGAACCTGTCCGGGCTGGCTTCTGTCTGGGCCGCGTTCACCGTCCACGCCACGCAGTTCCTGGTCACCGGTGGCCGTGCTGGTCTGGTCCTGCCCGCCGAGCTGCTCAGCACCAACTACGCCGCGCCGGTCCGCCGGTTCCTCATGGACTCCTTCTCCTCGGTCACCCTGGTCATGTTCCACGAGCGCGTCTTTCCCGAGGTCCAGGAGGAGGTCGTTCTGCTCTTGGGCGACGGCTTCGGACTCGGCCCCACCGACCACTGCACCCTGCGTCAGGTCGCCAATGTTGCGTCCCTGAGCGAGGAGGCGGTCCACACCACCTGGACGCCACCGGACCCGGGTGGGAAGTGGACCGCGTCGCTGCTCACCGAGGACGCCTTGTCCGTCTACACCACCGTCGCCGGCGCCACGGGGTGGAGCACGCTGTCGGCGTGGGGAGAGACATCGTTAGGTGCGGTCACCGGGAACAACTCCTTCTTCACCTTGACCGATGACCGCGTCAAGAGCCTCGGCCTCGGCCGGGACGAGGTAGTGCGCATCTCCCCTCCCGGCTCGACCCACCTGCGCGGCCTGCGGCTCGACGTGGCGACCCTGCGTGACCTGGACGCTGGAGGCCGTCCCACGTGGCTGTTCCGGCCTGGTGCGAACCCCTCGCCGGCTGCGAGGAGGTACATCGAGGCCGGAGAGGCACTTCAGGTCCAGGACGCCTACAAATGCCGCGTGCGTACACCGTGGTGGCAGGTTCCGGTCCTGGATCCACCGGACCTGTTCCTGACCTACATGAACGCCGACAGCCCCCGGTTGTGCGCAAACACTTCCGGCGCCCGGCATCTGAACTCCGTGCACGGCCTCTACGCCTCCGCCGGAAAGCGGCGCCTAGCTCGGGCAGTGCTCCCGTTGGCCTCGATCAACTCCATGACTTTGCTGGCCGCTGAGACCGTCGGCCGTGCATACGGCGGGGGCATGCTCAAGATCGAACCTCGTGAGGCAGACGTGCTGCCCGTGCCCGGACCCGAGCTGGTCCAGCAGTGTAGGCCCGCACTGGACCGGCTGAGGGAGCACACCGGGACCTCACTGCGCGGCGACTCCCTGGCCGCAACCGCGGCGGCGGTCGACGAGATCCTCCTCGTCGGTGAGCTTGGCCTCAGCGCCACCCAGGTCAAGCACCTGCGCGAGCAACAGGCCACGCTCATGGCCCGGCGCAAGTCCCGATCAAAGCGGGGGACCGATGGGACGCGCTGAGGACAACCTGGCCCAGGCGTTGTGCGCCCTGCCGCCCAAGCCCGGCGACGACGCCGCGGCGTCGGCCAAGAAGGGCTACTCCGAGCAGATGTCCAACGTCGTGGCCAACGCCCTGGCCCAAGAGCTGCGTGACCGCGGCATGGCCGAAGCGCTCCCCGCCCCGGCAGGGACCCGCGGGCGCAGTGGAGCCGAACGGCGACTGGCCGGGGGACTGGGCGCCAAGAAGGTCGACGTCTCCTGGGCTACCGAGGAGTCCGGGCTGATCTCCGCGATCAGTGTCAAGACCATCAACTTCCGAGACGGCCGTGCCGGAAGTTTCCAAAAGAACCTCACTAACCGACGCGCGGACCTCCTCATGGAGGCCACCACCCTGCACCGGCGGTTCCCTTACGCCATCCTGTCCGCGATCCTCTTCCTCGACCACGGCGCCGAGCACGACGACACCTCCCGGCGGTCCTCTACCTTTCACAACGCCTTCCCCAGGCTGCGCCTCTTCAGCGGACGCAACGACCCCGCGGGCCGTGACGAACAGTACGAACGCCTCTACATCGCCCTCGTCGACGCCACCCCCTCCAGGTCCACCGTCCGCCTTTACGACGCCGCGGGTGACGGGGCCGAGACATCCCTTACCGACGCACTTGACGCTCTCATCGACACCGTCGCCGAACGCAACTTTGACGACTACGAGAACGACGGCACCGGCAACATCCGCAAGATCTGACCGTTCCCCTGGGGTCGGTCACCTGACGCGTACACGTGATCGGCCAGGTGATGGCCGCGGATGCCGAGACTGGCTGGCCGCATCGTCTCGGTTCATCGCCGACGGGTGTGTAACTCCGGGAGGCATGTCCCGCGCAGTGCGGGCATGACGCCCAGTCAGCAGGTCGAGAAGGATGTCCAGTCGATGCAGGCGTTCTGCGACGCATGCGTCGAATGGAATGCTGGCCTGGATATGGCGGCTCGGCCGCGGGCGCCTGGGTAACAACTCCGATTCCTTGAAGGAACGCCACGCCAAGGTTGCCTGTGTGGCTAGGCGGCTTCCGATGCCGGCGCCCTTGTGGCCAAGGTGATACCCCGAGCCACGTGAGCCAAGCAACGACAGGGGTTAGTCCGGTTGTCAGATGGGGGGCGAGCAACAAGAACCCTGCCGCCCTTCGCCCGAGCACGGTAGTCCCCGCCGACTCAGCCACCGGGGAAGCCGGGAGGGACCCGCAGGACACCAGGACGAGGAGCGGGGATTTGCCTTCTCGTTGCGTTGCCCTGGTGGCCAAGCCCTCTCCATGAACTGGTCGGGCCCAGTCATGCTGCGCAACGACGTGTGTCCGTGGCGGGCGGCGTGCTCGTCCAATTCGCGGTCGCCAGCCTTGCTGGGACGGTCGCCATTGGTCTGACCGCTGGCGTCGGAGCCCTGTGGGCGCTCGCTTTCAGGCGGGGCCAACGGTTACATGGCGGACGAACAGGAACGAGGCGGGATCCTCCATGGTTTCGACTGGCATCGGGCCCCGAGAGACGAAGCACCCATAACTGCGAGTCAGTGACTATGCAGGGCGTCGGCCGCGGCCCTGGGGAGGCGGCCACGGTCCTTGATGTCGGGGAAGCCGTTCTGGCGTAGCCAGGAGCGGTCTTGGGCGGTCACTGTCGTGCGCTGTGCGGGTGCTGACCGCGGGCGCCTTGTGGTTGTCTTGCGTCCCGCTTCCACGTAGGGGGCAAGGGCCTTCTCGAGAGCGGCGAGGTTCTTCTTGGAGAGGTCGATCTCGTAGGTCGCCCCGTCGTAGCCGAAGGTCACGGTGCGAATGTCGGCGCTCTCTTTCCCGTCGAGGTCGTCGGACAGGATCGTGACCGTGCGGTGCGCCATGGATCTCCTTCAGAGGAATGCATCGGGAATGCTGCCAGCTGCACTGTAGTGACTTCCGGTGTAGCGCGGACCCCGGGATGAGGTCCGATGCCGGGTCGCGACCGGTTCGGCTCACTGGACGTGGGAGGGCTCGCTCGGGACCGGTGGTGCCCTGACGCTCGTGCCGAGCGCGCGTAGAGGTTCTCCGCAACTGCGTCGACCACTTGAGTCGGCCCCAGGGGAACGGAAAATGGCACCTGCCTGGATGATTCCGCGTCCGGTCTGGGGGTCGCCGAACACCGAGAACAGGCGCCGTTCACCCGCCGGACGGTGTCGCAAAGAACTTTCCTAGGTACGTTGCGTCGTCGCAGGTCAGCGCCCGTGTACGGGCGCGGCCAGCTCGACGAACAGGGGGAGGTACAAGCGTTCCCGGTGCGAAACCGGGAACGTCATCTGGGGACCTTCGTGCCGTGATCCACGGCGGGAGGAGCCCGAGATGAGTGTTGCGACACAGCTGGGTCTGGAAGGCCCGGACGCGGACCTGCTGCGCCCGGCGCAGCAGCAGTGGGAGGAGTGGGCGAGCAGCTACCCGGTGCTGGTCGACGCACCGCCTCTGCCAGGGCTGCACGGGTGGATGCGCTCCCTGGAGGTGGAGCCGCGCAATGAGGTGGTGTGTGCGCTGGGACGGTTGGGGAGCCGCGACGGCCGGGACGAGGTGGCGGCGGCTGCGGCGCTGGCGTGGTTGCTGGTGCCCGGAGCCATCACGGTCGCGCGGGGCTTGCGTGGCGCCTCACCGGTGATCGACGAGCTGGTTGCGTCCCAGTTGTGGTTGGAGGTTCGGACGCTCCCGGTCACCTCCACCCACAAGGTGGCGGCCAACATCCTGGCGAACGTGCGCGCTGCCGTCCGGCGCGACGTGGGGATCTCGCCGGTCCGAGACACCACGTGGGCGCGGTGCACCCTGCGGGACCCGCACGAGCCGGCGTGGCTGGAGATCGCCGCACCGCCCCACGACCCGACCGCTCGCGCGGCCCTGCGGCTGCTGCTGCAGCAGGCGGTGACCGACCGGGTCATCAGCGCCGGCGACTGCCGGCTCCTGGTCCACCTCACGGCGTGGAGCGGCGAGGGGGACCGGACCCGCGGGCGGGCCGGCCTGGTCACAAGGCGCGCCACCTGCGCGGTCGGCGCCGAGCTGCGGCTCTCGGACCGTCAGGTCCGCCGCAGGGCCGCGAGAGCCGTCGATGCCCTGGCCGCCACCTACGCCGACCGGGTCCCGGCATGAATAGTCACCTCCTCCGGAGCCCGGCGACATCACCGCTGCGGGCGTTGCCGTTCGGACGAGCCGCGGGCGGCGAGTCGTGACCGCCGTCGTGGGCCGACCCATCAGCGTCGCTGAGCTCCAGCGCGCGTGGCACGCCACCCTCGCCGGGACCTACCGGCCCGGTGGTGGGCAGCGCAGCGGTCCGGTGTGGGAGCCGGACCGTCGCGCACTGCCGGTGGTCGGTGCGTGCGCCGGAGCCGGCGCCTCGACCCTGACCTTGGCGCTGGCCACCGCGTCCGGGGACGCCTCGCTGGTGGAGTGCGCGAGCGCCACCGCGTCCGGGCTGTCCGCCGCCGCGACCGCCGAGCTCGGCCAGGACGCCAACGGCTGGATCCGAGGAACCCGCGGCGCAGTGACCCTGACCCGGCCCGGACAGGTCCTGTCCGGGCCGGGCGAGGTCCCGGTCCCTGCGCTGGGGCAGGGACCGGGACTGGTGGTCCTGGACGTCGCCTGGGACCTCGGCGCGGTCCTGACCGGGAACGGCTGGCTCGCCACGGTCCTGCACGGCCCAGGCCCGGTCGTCGTCGTGGCCCGGGCGAGCGTTCCGGGAGTCCGCCGACTCGACGCCGCACTCCACCTTCTCGCCCACGCCGGCCCCGTGCTGGCCCTGGTCGGGACGCGACGCCCACCGCGGCCGGTCGCGGCCGCCGTCGCCGAGGTGACAGCGCGTCACCACCTCACCGGCAACCGGATCGTCCACGTCCCGCTCGACGCGCGACTGGCCGCCCGCGGCATCGACTCCGCACCGCTGCCGACATCTCTGCTGTCCGCGGCCGGCTCCATCCTGCGGACCACCGAGCTCCACGAAAGGACCACCCGATGACCACCCGAGCCACCGCCCTGTTCACGTCGCTGCCGGGGAGCATCTGCCCGCAGGCCCCACCGGGGGCCCAGCAGTACGCCGACCAGCTCATGGGCTACGTCCTGTGGGGGGTCGGGATGCTGTTCGTCGTCGGCGTGGTCGTCGGCATCGGCGGCGCCGTCGCCGGCCGGGTGTTCGGGATGCCGCACGCCTCCAAGGCCAGCGTCGTGGCGATCGTGGTGGTCTTCGTCGCCGTCATCGGCTACCTCGTCCTGCCCGGCATCGTGCGCGCCATGACCGGGTCCGGGTGCGTCTGATGACCACCCCGGCCACAGGCGACTGCTGGGGCAGGCGCCGGCTCGTCGCGGTCCTGTCCGCGGCCGCGACCACCGGCGCCGTCCTGGTCGGCGGGCTGGGCTACGCGCTCTGGGACGCCACTACCGACCCGACGGCGACCGCCACCACGAGGCCGAGCCGGATCGCGGCGCAGGTGACCGGAGGTCTGTCGCGCGACCAGATCGCGGCCGAACCCATGACCCGAGCCGACGCGCCCGCGACCGGGCCGGACGGCCCGCCAGCGGCGCCGGCGACCGCGATCACGGTCCCGGCCGCCACCGAGCTCGGTCCCGCCGGGGTACCCACCGGGTACCCGCACACCCCGGCCGGGGCGGTCGGGCAGCTGGCCGCCATCGGCGCCACCGTCCTGACCGCCATGACCCTCGAGACCGCTCGCGAGGTCCACACCGCCTGGGCCCTGCCCGGGGCGCCACCGGTGGAGCGGTGGGCGATGACCGAGAACGTGCAGGCGTTCACCGCCGCCGCCGTGACAGCCGTGCCGGCCGGCAGATCGCCGGTGGTGGTGGTGACCCCTGTCGCCGCCCAGGGCAAGGGCAGCGACGGCCCGGACTGGGTGCTGGCCTGTGTGCTGCTGCGCATCGACGCCACCCTGGCCTCTACCGCCACGATCGCCTACGGGCACTGCGAACGGATGGCCTGGCACGCCGGCCGCTGGCAGATCGCACCCGGCGCCCAGCCGGCGCCCGCGCCGTCGACGTGGCCCGGCACCCAGGCCGCTCTCGACGCCGGCTGGCGGCCCTGGTCCCAGACGGGGCGGGAGTGATGGCTGTCGCGCCCGCCGCCGGCTGGGACGAGCTGGTCGACCCGTTCACCGCGCTCGGGAACGCCGCCGGGAAGGTCGTCGCCGACGCCTGGACCGTCGCGATGCTCGGGATCTGGAACGCCGGGCTGTGGCTGCTGCGGCTGGTCCTGGGCCTGCTGGACCAGTTCCTCACCCCCGACCTCTCCCAGGCCGGGCCGCTGGCCTCGACCTACCGCCTCACCGCCTGGGTCGCGGTGACCCTCGTGGTGGTCCTCATCGCGCTCCAAGCCGGCGTCGCGGCCCTGCGCCGAGACGGCCGCTCGGTCGCGCGGCTGCTGCTGGGCTCGGGGCAGTTCGTCATGGTCTGGGCGTGCTGGATCACCTACGTCGTGGCCCTGCTCGCCGCCTGCTCCGGCCTGACCACGGCGGTGATGCGGGCCAGCATGGGCGTGGACTCCTGGTCGGCGTGGCAGCCGTGGGGCACCGTGCGAGTCGAGGACCTCTCCGACGGGGCCCTGGCCACCGTGCTGGGGTTCCTGGGCGTCCTGGTGATGCTGGCCGCGGTCGGGCACCTCGTGGTCCTGCTCTCCCGCGGCGCCGCGCTGGTCATCCTCACCGTCACCGCCCCCATCGCCGCCGCCGGCCTGGTCTCGGACCTGGGTCAGGCCTGGTTCTGGAAGAGCGTGCGCTGGACCCACGCCGCCGCCCTGACCCCGCCGCTGATGGCCCTGGTCCTGGGCGCCGGGACCCAGCTGTCCACCAGCGTCGTCACGACGGAGTCGGCGTCGCTGTCCGCGGCGGTCGGGTCCGCCGTCCCCGGGGTGATGCTGCTGCTGGTCTCGACGTTCGCGCCGTTGGCCTTGTTCAAGCTCCTCGCGTTCGTGGACCCCGGCACCAGCTCCGGCGCCGCGATGCGCGCCGGGATGGCCGCCGCCGGCGGCGTCAGCGGCCTCCTGCCCGGTGCCGCCACCGACGCGAGCAGCTCCGGTGGTGCGGTGGCGGCCAGCACCGAGTCGGACGGCCGCGCCACCGGCGAGGCCAGCGGTGAGAGCGCGACCACCGCCCGCTTCACCCAGAGCGCCACCGGCTTCCTGGGCACGGTCGGCGGCGCCCTCGGCTCTGCCGCCGGGACCGCCCTGAGCGCCACCGCGGGCCTGGGCGCCACCAGCGCCGCGATCGGCGCCGACGCCACCAACCAGATGGGCGTCGGCCACAACACCTACATCCCCGACACCCCACCCTCCCGACGCACCGGAGGCGGCCCGGCGCAGGCGTTCCCCGACGTCCGCGGCGAGGTCCCCGACACCCCCACACCCACACCCGCAGCCGGGGCTCCCGCAGCCCCGGGTGCCGCGGCGGGCGGCGGAGGTGCCGGTGCTGCCGCCGGGGGCGGCGCAGCCGTCGCCGCGGC